>DASYZR010000047.1 GCA_035945995.1 bacterium | reverse complement strand
CCGGACTCCGGATTTTCTGACTGACCCGACGTGGTTTCACAAGGCCGGGGCGGGGCCGCTGTACGATCTCGCGGTATATCCGCTCCACGTACTGACCGGCGTGCTAGGGCCGGCCAAGCGCGTGACGGCCTTCTCCGGGATCGCGATCCCGCGGCGAGTTGTGGGCCAGGGGCCTGCGCGCGGACGATCGATCACCGTGGAGGTCGATGACAATACGCACCTCATGCTGGATTTTGGGGTCGCCACCTTCGCCTACGTGGACGCGACTTACTGCGTGCTGTCATCCAGAGGCCCACGCATGGAGTTCTATGGCGAGACGGGCGTCATGAACTTGGCGTCGACTCTAGATGAGCCGGTTATTGAAGTGTTTCGGACCGATGCCGCGAGCGGGCTGCGCGGTTGGATGACTCCTGAGGCCGTCTTTCGGGGACGTGTCAATCCGCCCCGCAAACGCCCCGATCCGCCGCCCTACACCCTCGTGGCCGGCGTAGAGCACCTTGTCGAGCACTTGGAGCGGGGCACGCCTCTCGTGTTGACTGCCGCGCACGCCCGCCACGTGCTGGAGATTACGCTGGCTGTGCAGCGATCGGCCCGTGAGGGCCACGCGGTTGAGCTGCGGACCACGTTCGAGCGGCCGCGGTTGTAGCGGCTCCCGGGATCTAGGCGGGTTCGGACGCAATTCGCTCGTCGAGGCGGGGTGACATCGTGAAAGTCGGATGTACCGCATGGGCGTTTACGAGCCCGGGATACGCGGCGCCGTATGAAGACGCAATCGATGCGGTCGCGCGGCTTGGGTTCAAGGGCGTCGAGCTGATCCTGTTCTCCGAGCAGGATCTCCGCGAGTACTACACGCCGGCCCGCATCCGGGACCTGCGGCAGCGATACCGTTCGCAGGGCCTCACCCTGTCACAATTTGCCGTCTACGACGCGCTCGCGGGAGACCTCGCGAGTTTGGACGCGGCGCGCAAGCAGCGGTCTCTCGGGTTCTTCGGCGAGGCGGCCAAGATCGCGCACGAGCTGGGAACAGACACGATCAATATGGTGTCGCCGTGGCCGCGCGAGCTGACCGGACCGGTGCCATACGTGCCCCATGCCATTTATCTCGAAGCGCGCGGGCAGGACAAGTTCAACCCGAAACTCTGCCTGCAGATCGCTCCAACGCTCGACTGGTCTGCGATCTGGAGCAACTTTACGGATTCGGTGCGGCAATGCGCCGAGATCGCACACCGAGAGGGACTGCGACTGGCCCTTGAAGGCCACACGCACGTCATCGTGAGCCACACGGACTCTTTCCTACGGCTGTTCGACCATGTTCCCCACACCGCGCTTGGAAGCAACTTTGATACAGGTTGGCAGTTCATGCAGCGGGAGTACCTGCCGATGTCTGTGCGCAAGTTGGGTGCGAAGATCTTCCACGTTCACGCGAAGGACTCGGACGGGCTGCTCAGCTACTCCCTGCCGGCGGGACAGGGCATCATCGACTGGCACGATCTGGTGGACTCGCTGCGCAGCGTCGGGTACACCGGCTTTCTCTCGTTCGAACTCGGACGCTATCGCGACCCGGCGCGCTGGCTGAGCCAAAGCCGGCAGTATCTCGAGGACGTCCTCGCCGAGCACGGCTGCTTGTCATGAAGCTGGGAGTCCTCACCGCACTGTTTTCGTCGTCTCCGCTGGAGGCGGCCCTGGATCGCGTCAAGGCGCACGACCTGGACGCCGTCGAATTGGGAACGGGTAATTATCCCGGTGATGCCCACTGCAATCCCGACGAACTGCTCGACAACGGCGCCAAACTTGAGGGACTCCGGCACGCCGTGGCATCCAGGGGCTTGGTGATCTCGGCCCTCAGCTGTCACGGCAACCCGCTGCATCCCAGCCGCGATATCGCGAGGGACAATCATGAGACGTTCATCAAGACCGTGCGGCTTGCGCGACGCCTTGACGTGGACCGGGTATGTCTGTTCTCAGGTTGTCCGGGCGATTCGGACAACGCCCGCTATCCTAACTGGGTTACGTGCGCCTGGCCCACGGAATACAAGGAGCTGGTAGAGTGGCAGTGGACGGAGAAGGTGATTCCATACTGGCGTGAGCAGGCGGCGTTCAGCGCGTCCCACGGCGTGCGGCTGTGCTTCGAGATGCACCCCGGCTTCGCCGTCTACAATCCGGAGACCCTGCTGCGGCTGCGCAGCGCAGCGGGTGAGACCGTCGGCGCGAACTTCGATCCGAGCCATCTCTACTGGCAGGGAATCGATCCCGCGGCTGCGATCCGAACGCTGGGCGACGCAAGATCAATCTTCCACGTCCACGCGAAAGACACTATGATCAACAAAACCATGACCTCTCAAAACGGCGTGCTGGATACCAAGCCCTTGTCCGACGCCCGTACCCGATCATGGATCTTCCGGACGGTCGGTTACGGGCACGATCAGCTCCATTGGCGGGAGATCATCAGCGCGCTCCGGACGGCCGGCTACGATGACGTGCTGAGCATCGAGCATGAGGATTGGTTGGCTTCAGTAGACGAGGGATTTAAGCGCGAGGTGGACGCGGTGACCCGGGGCTACGCCGACAAGCGGGAATACTTTATCGACAAGCTCTCGCAGGGGATCGGGACGATCGCCGCGGCCTTTTGGCCCAACCCGGTGATCTTGCGCTTTTCCGATTTCAAAACGAACGAGTACGCGCACCTCGTCGGCGGCGCGGCGTTCGAGCCGCATGAGGAGAATCCCATGCTCGGCTGGCGCGGGGCCAGCCGCTACTACCATCCCGAGTACAAGGAAGGGTTCCTACTCGAGGTCGCCGCGGTCCGGCGGGTCCGAGAGCGGTTCGGGCTCAAGAACCTCACGGTAATGGTCCCGTTCTGCCGGACGCCCGAGGAGGGACGGCGGGTGCTTGACGTGATGCGGGAAGGCGGGCTCGTGCGGGGTGAAGACGGCCTCGAAGTATATGTCATGGCCGAGCTTCCCTCCAACGTGATCCTCGCCGAGCAATTTGCCGACGTGTTCGACGGATTCTCGATCGGCTCGAATGATCTGACGCAGCTCGTGCTGGGCGTGGACCGCGACTCGGACCGGGTCGCCGGCCTCTTCGATGAGCGAAACGAAGCGGTCAGACGGGCGTGCGCGGAGCTGATCACCAAGGCCCACCGGGCGGGGCGGAAGGTCGGGATCTGCGGCCAGGCCCCGTCGGATTACCCGGAATTCGCGGCGTTCCTGGTCGACGAGGGGATCGATTCGATCAGCCTCAACCCGGACGCCGTCGTGTCGGCCAAACTACGGGTGATCGAGGCGGAACGGCGTCTTGCGGGGACGAGGCAGGCGGCGGCCGCGGGATCCTGAGTGCCACCCGCCGCGGCGGGGCTGCAAACGGTGATGCTGATCAGGTGGCTCGCGTGGCTGGAATCATCGTGCTCATGGTGGCTGCACCAACGCACAGACTGCGACCACCGCTGAGGATCCTCAGCGCTGTCTTGATTCTGCTGGTGGTGGGACTGCGCGCGCAGTCCAAGACGTAGAGGCGATGAAGCGGTAGTCCTCCCGGCGCACCCTGGATGCCGCACAACCGGGATCGAGCATCTCGGCTATCATGGTCGCGTCGCTCTGGCTTGACACGCATCTAGCGAGTCTAGCTGCCGGAATCCAGCCTTGACGATTTGTCGTCGTCCCAGACGTAGACTGCCTCGAGCCGGATCTCCTGATAGACCCCCTCGGCATGCTCTGCGTTGCGGAGGCTTACCTGGAGAGTCGGCGCCGCGGGATGATCGTGCGGTCCTTTGCGACCAGGGATGTGCGGGGCGTTTCCGGTCGTGCCCGACGTGGTAGCGGCGGTCGAGATGCGCGCCGGAGGCCAAATCAGACCGAAGCCCGATTCCGGCACGCAGTCCAATTGACGATGATAGAGTGGGGCGAGGGAGTGGTGGGTCGTGTTGGGAGAACTCGGTTGGATGGGTGTGCTCGCGGCACTCCTGAGGGCCATTGGTGTTGTTGAGCGCATTGTTGTCGTGCTGGGATGGCGCGTCGAAGGTGAACGCCAGGCCCTGACGGGCGACGGACAGCGTATTCCTGGTCAACCCCCGGGCGGGGCAGGTGGACAGACCGACGCGGAAATGAAGCGCGTTCGTGAGATTTACGATCGCCTGAAGGTCCGGGTTGCCTAGCATGGCCGAGTCGCCCGCACGTTCGGCGCTCGCCCTGCCGGCCGAATCCCTTCGCTGGACCTGCGATCCGTCGGGTTTCGGCTTTGCGACGACAGCCGATCTGCCGGCGGAGGTGCACGTCACGGGGCAGGCGCGGGCGATGAGGGCGCTGACGTTCGGACTCTCCGTCGATCAGCCCGGATACAACATCTTCGTCAGCGGGTATCCCGGGACGGGCCGGAACACCTACGCGCGGACTCAGGTCGAGGACGCGGCCCGCGAACGACCGGTCCCGCCGGATTGGTGCTACGTCCGCGATTTCGGCGCGGCCGATCGACCCATCGCCATCTCGATGCCGGCAAGCCGGGGGCGGGCTTTTCGCGACGGCGTGGCGGAGTTCGTGAGAGACGTGTCCGAAGGGCTCCGCCGCGCATTCACGAGCGAAGCGTACGAGCGACAGCGCGCGGACGTCGTCAAACGCTACGCGCAGAAGATCGAAGCCGTCTGGGAAGGCTTGGAGGCCCAGGCGCGAACCCACGGGTTCGCGCTGCAGCGCACGCCGACGGGCGTGCTCACCGTGCCCGTGGACCTGCGCGGGGAGCCCATCCCCGCGGAGACCTTCGAAGCGCTTCCGAAGGCCGACCAGGCCCGCCTCGTCGAGCGGATGAAGGAACTCGAGGAGCTCGTCAGCGACACCGGCCGGAAGATACGGGCGCTGGAGCGGGAGGGCCGCGACGCGTTCCGCCGCCTGGAGATCGAGACCGCTGGATCGGTCGTTGACGCGCCGCTGGAGCGCCTCCAGCAAGAGTACCGCGATCACGCGAAGGTCATCGCCTTCCTCGAGGCGAGCAAACAAGACATGCTGGCGCGCCTCACCGACCTGCTGGCCGCCGGGGGGGAGGGCGCCGGCGGGCGGCCGGCGCTGCTGCCGCTGCCGCGGCCGGACCCGTTTGCCCGCTACCAGGTCACTCTGCTGGTCGACAACAGCGCGACGCGCGGCGCCCCCGTCGTCGTGGAGCCAAACCCCACCTACTACAATCTGGTCGGCAAGGCGGAATACCGGGCCGAGTTCGGCACGCTGGTCACCGATCCGTCGATGATCAAGGCGGGCGCGCTCCACCGCGCCAACGGCGGGTACCTGATCCTCCAGATCCGCGACGTCCTGACGAACCCGTTCGCCTACGAGGGTCTCAAGCGGGCGCTCCGGAGCCGGGAGATCCGGATCGAACCGCTGGGCGAGTCGCTGGGCATGATCGCGGTGAGCACGCTCAGGCCGGAGCCGATTCCGGTGGACGTCAAAGTCGTCCTCGTCGGGACGCCGGACCTCTATCATCTGCTCTATGCGTTGGACGAAGAGTTCGACAAGCTGTTCAAGATCCGCGCCGACTTCGACGTCGTGATGGATCGCACGCCCGCATCCGAGCGGGAGTATGCCCGGACGATCGCGTCCGTATGCCGCAATTCGCACGTGCGCCAATTCGACGCCTCCGGCGTGGCGGCCATGCTCGAGTACAGCGCCCGGATGGCGGGGAGCCAGGACAAGCTCAGCACGCGGTTTGGCGCGGTGACGGAGATCGCGTTCGAGGCGTCCGCGTGGGCCGGCCGGGAGGGACGGGAGCTCGTCACGCGGGACGACGTGCGGCGCGCGATCGAGGAAAAGGTCTACCGGTCGAGCCTCGTGGAGGAGAAGCTTCGCGAGCTGGTCGCTCGGGGACAACTGCTCATGGATACCGACGGCGCGGTGGTCGGGCAGGTCAACGGGCTGTCGGTACTGCAGCTCGGCGACTATACGTTCGGCCACCCGAGCCGCATCACGGCGCGGGCCCACCTCGGGAGCCGCGGGGTGGTCGACATCGAGCGCGAGGCCCGGATGTCCGGACGGATTCACACGAAGGGCGTGTTCGTGCTGGCGGCGTTTCTCGCCGGCCGCTTTGCGCAGCAGTACCCGCTCAGCATCTCCGCGTCGTTGACGTTCGAGCAGCTGTACTCGGACGTCGACGGCGACAGCGCCAGCTCGACGGAGCTCAGCGCGCTGCTCAGCGAGCTGTCGGGCGTGCCGATCGACCAGGGGATCGCGGTGACCGGGTCCGTCAACCAGAGGGGGGAGATCCAGCCGGTCGGCGGCGTCAACGAGAAGATCGAAGGCTTCTACTCCGTGTGCAAGATCAAGGGTCTCACCGGCCGGCAGGGCGTTGTGATTCCGCATCAGAACGTCCGCGACCTGATGCTGCGCGAGGAGGTCGTGACGGCCGTCCGGGAGGGCCGGTTCCACGTGTGGGCGATCCGTACCGTCGACGAAGAGATCGAGCTCCTCACCGGGGTAGCGGCGGGGACACCCGACGCCGCTGGCCTCTACCCCGCCGACTCCGTCAACGGCCGCGTCGCCGCGCGCCTCACGGAATTCGCGCGGCGCTACCATGAGTTCGGGGTGACCGACGAGCAGCGCGAGCTCGTCCGTCAGGGCGCGCCGTGAACGCGGGTCACGCCGCCGCCGGCGCCGCCCAGAATATGACCATGACCCGATGGACCGGGCAGTACCACAACGATATGTTGCGTAGTGGGAGCGCACGCAGCATACGCTGAGTCAAACGTCGCCGGACGGACTCCGAAGGTCGGCCATGTTCACTTCAGAGGCACCTCTGGAGAACACCAGCCGACGGTAGGACCCGTCGGGGGCGGCCGAAGACAGCGCGAGCCGTCACGTAGGTGCGTTCCTTTGCTGTTGTCACGCGGCGGGCTAACGCCGTCGCACCCTAGGAATAGGAAGGCGAGAAGTTCGGCCGTCCTCAGAAACAAAGGCCGCGCCCGAAGGCGCGGCCTCATCGGGCGCAGCGAAACGCGCGGTCTTTAGGCCGCGGTCTGCACCTTCACCGGAATCGGCTTCACCGGCGCTGCCTTGGGGATCTTCACTTCCAGCACCCCGTCCTTGTAGACGGCCTTGGCCTCCGCGCCCTTCACGGGCGTGGGAAACCTGAGCGTGCGGACGAACGCCCCGTACAGGAGCTCACGGTAGTAGTAGTTGCGTTCCTTCTGCTCTTCTTCGTGCTTCGTCTCGCCCCGCAGCGTGATCATGTCATCGGTGACGGTGATCTCCACCTGCTTCGGATCGATGCTGGGCAGATCGGCCCTCACGACTACCTCGTTATTCGTCTCGAACATCTCGACCGCGGGTTCCCATTCTTTGGGGGTCGTTGCCCGCCGTGGGTGGCGCAGAAGAACCTCGTCAAACATCCGGTCCATCGACCGGCGAAGCCCTCCGAGATCCTCAAATGCATCCCACCGGAATGGATCCCACCGCACAATGCTCATCTTCCTTCCCCCCTTGCCATATTGCCGTTCGGACGGTGCGCGCCTCATCGCCATCTTTACCGTAGACCTGCGGTCCGGCGGCGTACATCCGGTACGCAACCGAGGGCGATCGGTGCGGGACCCGATAGGCGGCGGGCCTGCGTCCTTTCTATGCTGACGCTAGATGTAGACGACGGCGGGGGTGAAGTGGCGACGGTGACGTCTGCACGGAGCCGTTTGACGCTTTCGGCGATCAAAGCCGACATTGGCAGTATCGGGGGGCACACGCTGCCGAGCGTGGAGATGCTCCAGGCCGCATCGCAGATGCTGGAGGCGCGCCGCAGCTCGTCGCTGATCGACTTCCGGGTCACGCACACCGGTGACGACATCTGTCTCTGATGACGCACCGCCGCGGGGTCGGTTCGGGAGAGATCCACCGCCTGGCGTTCGACGTGTTCATGGCCGCCGGCTCGATCGCGGAGCGGCAGGGCCTCTACGGGGCGAAGCAGGACCTCCTGAAGAGCGACTTCTCCGGCAACGTGCAGGGCATGGGGCCGGGCGTCGCGGAGATGGACATCACGGAGCGGGCGGCCGAGCCGTTCATGGTGCTGACGGCCGACAAGACCGAACCCGGGGCGTTCAACCTGCTGCTGTACCTGACGTCCTGCGATCCGATGTACTGCTCGGGCCTGCTGCTCAGTCCGGACATCGGCAAGGGATACACGTTCACGATCGTGGACGTGAACCATACCGAGGCGGAGCGGGAGATCACGCTGCGCGCGCCCGAGGACCTGTACGACATGGCGGCCCTGCTGCGGGACACCGGCCGGTTCGTCGTCAAGAGCATTCACTCGCGGGCGCATCCGGAGGAGCAGGCGGCGGCGCTCTCGACGACGCGGTTGAAGCACATCGCCGGCAAGTACGTCGGAAAGGACGACCCCGGTGGCGGTCGTCCGCACCCAGAAGATCTTCCCGGCGACGGAAGAGTTCGGGCTGGCGTTCAGCAAGGTGCCGTTCGTCGCGGGCGACACGCGCGGCAGCCACAACATGCCGCTCGCGCCGGTGCCGATCAACACCGACTCGAGCATCTTCTACTGTCTGCCGATGGTGTCGGCGGCCGGGTACTCGGTGCGCGACGGGGTCCTGACGGGACCGGTCGACCTATTCAAGAACCCGGTGTGGGACGTGTTCCGCACGAAGGCCGTGGAGAAGGGGGCCGAAATCCGCGCGCAGGGCTTCTTCAACGCGGCGATGCTGGGAATGGAGGAACTCGAGTACGGCGGGATCATGGAGCGCCTCAGAAACCTGGATAAGCGCTTCGTCGTGCACGGCTCGGAGCCGCAGCTCGTTCCGGCCCCTGCGTCGGACTAAGCGTGCCGGCTTACATCACAAAACAGGGCGCGCCGCGCTACGGCGCGCCGGGCTGTCGCGGCCGGGGGCCGTCCCTACCCAGTATGGTTCCGGTCGTCATCTCCCCGGGGGCGGCCCTCTCCTCCCCCGCGGCGCCGGTCGTCTCCTGTTCTTCGGCGAGGTCGCGCAGGAGGATCACCCGCTGGTAGACGGGAATGCGGCCTTCCTCGCGGAACCCGTACCGCGAAAACACCTTCCGCAGCGCCGTCTGATCTTCGTACAACTCGACGGCGAGCTGGGTCAACCCCACCTGCCGTGCGACGCCCATGATCTCTTGAAGCAGCACGGTGCCGATCCCGCGGTTCCGGTATTCAGGCCGGACGTAGGCCCGGAACCTCCCGATCTGCCGCATCGGGCCGACCGCGCGCCGGTGCAGGGTGGCATCCCCCACGATCTTGCCGTCCAGTTCGGCCACGATCGGGAGCACGCGATCGTAATTCAGGTTCCGGCACCAACGGAGGACGACCGTCGGGTCGCTCACGTTGTCCTGCAGGTTTCGGAGTTCCTCGTGCGGGATGTCGATGAACAGCGCAACCAGCTTGTCTCGATCGCCGCTCACCACCGGACGCAAAATCACCATGGCGCCGTCGGGCAGTTCCACGGGCCGAGGATACGGCGCAAGGATGCGCCGAAGTGTCGGCGACGTGCGCATCCGCGGCGGTGCGGACAACGTCTTTGTGGCCATTGGGCAACCTCCCAGCGCTTCTAGCCGGCCGTGTTTCGGCAACACCAGCGTACTCTCGGCCCGCGGGACCCGGCTATCGGCTGCGGGGCGGAAGTCGGGTCGGGCGCCGGCCCGATACCGCGGACGCCCGCCGGGAGATACGCTGCCCCGTTGCCGCCTGCGCGCTGAGCGTCGAGGAAGCGGCCGGCAAGGTTCAGCGCAGCGGGACAGGGAACGTTCAGTCCCTCGGAGATCGGCCGGGCCTCGGTACCGAGCCCGGCGCAGAGCGTCTGCATGCGCGTCACGATCCGCTCGGCGTCCGGGCCCTGCGCCAGCCGGGCCTGGAAGTCTTCGATCATCGTCGGCGCCAGCAGCAATCGCTGTAGCGCGCCGGCCGCGTAGTCGAGGCAGAAGACAAAGGACTCGTCGTTCCGCTCGATCGCATCGACCGCGTAGTCGTCGATGTAGTTTCCGCAGCTATAGAGAATCGGCCGGCCCCGATAGATCTCGACGCCGCGTACGACATGCGGGCTGTGGCCGAGGACCACGTCGGCGCCGGCGTCGGCGAACAGATGAGCGGCGGTCACGTGCTCATCCGGCGGCGCGTATCCCCAGTTCGGCCCCCAGTGGGCCGACACGATCACGAGGTCGTTGGTCCGGCGCGCCTCTTTGATGACGGTGAGCAGCCGGGCGAAACGCCGGTCGCGGGGATCCACCGGAACATAGTGCACGCCCGGGGACCCGGCTTCCCATTCCGGCTCGTTGTCGGTGAACGCGACGCACGCCACGCGCGTCTCGAGAGCCCTGAACTCCGCGGGCCGGCGCGCGGCCTCGAGAGACGCGCCTGCGCCCGCCGGACGGATCCCGTGCCGGACAAGCGCGGCGATGCAGTCCCGGAGCGCGTCCGGGCCATAATCCAGCGAGTGGTTGTTGGCCAGCGAGACCGCGGTCACGTGCGCCGCCGCAAGCACGGCCACGAGCGCATCGGCCGAGCGGAGCAGTGACAGCGTATTCCCCCACGGATGCTCCGGAGCCGCCGTGGCCAGGTGCCGGTTGACCAGCCGGCCGAGCATGACGTCTCCAAGCAGGACGATCCGCATCGCCGCGTCATCATGGTAGTGCCTGAGCCGGGAAAGGTATCTCAGCCCACCGCCTGATCACGGGTCAGTCGCGCGTCCGACTGACCCCGCCTCGGAGCCGGGTTAGAGTGAAGATGGAATCGCAGGGGTGCAGAGCGGGAGGCGGATCGCGCCATGATGTTCATTGACCGCGGGGATGCGGGAAGGCGACTGGCCGCCGCGGTGAAAGAGCGGCTCGGCGAGGCGAAGGACGTGATTGTGCTTGGTCTGCCCCGCGGCGGGGTCGTAGTGGCCGAGGAGGTGGCCCGGGTTCTGCGCAGCCCTCTCGACATCGTCGTGGTGCGAAAGATCGGAGCGCCGGGCATCGAGGAGCTCGCGATCGGCGCCGTCGGCGAAGCCGGAGCGCCGGTGCTCAACGAGGCATTGATCGAGTCGGCGGGCGTGTCGAGCCGGTATCTGGCTCACGCCATCGAGGCGGCGCGACAGGAGGTCAGGCGTCGCGTTGAGGCCTATCGCGCGGGACCGCGCCCCGACGTGCGTGACAAGAACGTGGTGCTGGTCGACGACGGCATCGCGACAGGATACACGGTTGAGGCGGCCATCGCCACGCTCCGCGGGTGGCGGGCCGCCCGAATCATCCTGGCCGTTCCGGTCGCTCCGCCGGAGGCCATCGCGCGATTTCGGGGCCTGGTGGACGAAACCGTCGTACTCTACGTTCCACCCGAGTTCTTCGCGGTCGGTCAGTTCTATGTCGGCTTTGCTCAGGTGGGCGACGACGAGGTGAAGGCGGCCCTCAGCGAGATGAGCGCCCGCGCAGCATGAGCGGCGGCGCAAATGAGGAGATGGTCGAGATGGCGAACATGCGCGCGTACGACATCATGACGAAAGACGTCCTCACAGTCACCCCCGACGTGTCCGTGGACGAGGTCCGCGACCTCCTCTTCCAGCACGCCGTTCACGGTGTTCCGGTCGTGGACGACTCGGGACGGCTCGTCGGCATCGTCAGCGTGGTCGACCTGGCCGGTAAGCTCGGAACGAGGGTCTTACACATTATGGAGCACAATCCGGTGACCGCCTCGGAGGATGCGTCGATTGGAGAGATCGCCTCTCTGATGCTCACGAAGAGGGTCCGCCGGATACCCATTCTCCGCGATGGAAGCCTCGTGGGGATTGTCGCGGCGAGCGACATCATCCGGGCCTTCCTTGACCTCGAGGAGGAGCGCGCCGCCGAGCGCGGCGTCGTCGAGAGCGAGAAAGTCTGACCTCAGGGCCCCGACGGGTACGTCGAACCGCTCGGCGATCTTTCTCGACTTCTCGATTAGCTGGTCGGCCTGGCGTTTCGCCTCTGGCATCGGATCGGGTTCACCTGCCGTGTACTCGATCGTAGCGGGGGAGCAGACATACGCCGTAGAACCCGCCGGGCAGACGCACCACGATGACTTCTCCGGCGGCCTGTAGTGTTTGCAGCGCCTCCGTCCACTCGTCGGCGACGACATTGATAGCAGCGGAGGCAGCACTGAAGACCGGAAGATCCGTGCGGCGTGGTGTCTCCCGAGCCGCACCACGAGCAGCGGAGACGGCCGGGCGAGTGATCGACAGGCGCACGCTTCGAGAATGTGAACACGTCCTCCTCACCACCACCACCACGCCATCGACACTGTAATAATAGGTAGCGACCATACCCCTGGAATCCGGTCTCCGCCGGGGCCGCAATGAGGTGGAGGCCTGATATTTTTGCCTGACCGTGTGGGCGTAGACTTTTTTTAGGTCTTCCGGAGAGTCCCCTCATCGTCGCGACGCGCGTGCAGCCGATCCAGAATCAAGCGGCAGGCAACGCAGAAGTGTCCGCGCTCCCGGCCGAAGAGGTGCTGCGCGTCCTCGGGGCCTTCCGGCAGGGACTCTCTGCCGTGGAAGAGGAGTACCGGGCGGAGCGCGCCGTCGAGGCCTTGCGCCAGCTCCTCCCCCGGCGCGCGCGGGTGATCCGTGACGGGCAGGCGCGCGAGATTCCGGCCGAGGAGCTGGTTCGGGGCGACCTCCTCGTCCTGGAAGAGGGCGGGCACGTTCCGGCGGACGCGCGCCTGATCGAGGAAGCCGCCCTGGCTGCGGATCACGCCGTTCTGACCGGAGAGTCGGTCCCGCAGCGGCGCATCGCGACCGCAGTGCGGCCCGCCCTCGGTGGGATCGACCTGCCTCCGAATTGCGTGTTCATGGGGACCTCCATCACAAGCGGCTCCGGGATAGCCGTCGTATACGCGACCGGGATGCGCACGAGGTTCGGCGCGATTGCCGGGCTCACGATGACGATCCAGGACGAACCAAGCCCGCTGCAACGGCAGGTGGCGCGGATGGCGCGAACGGTTGCGGCCAGCGCCTGCGCCATAGGCGTGGCGCTCTTCGCTGTCGGGTGGGCGACCGGCGTCCCGCTTGCGGCCAACTTCCTGTTTGCACTCGGCGTGATGGTCGCCATGGTCCCGGAGGGACTCCCGGCGACGCTGACGCTGGCGCTGGCGATGGGCGTGCAACGCATGGCCAGGCGCCGGGCGCTGCTGAAGCGCCTCTCCAGCGTGGAGACTCTTGGAAGCACCACGGTGATCTGTACCGACAAGACGGGGACGCTCACGCTCGGCGCCATGACCGTGCAGCGCGCGATGGCTGCGGAATCCCGGTGGAGTATCACCGGCGTGGGCTATGCGCCGGAAGGAGCATGGGTCGCGGAGGACGGCACGGCGGCCGGACGCCCGCCGGATCTCCTGCTGCGGTGCGCCGTCCTGTGCAATCGCGCCCGTCTCGTTCCGGGGCCAGAAAGAGAGTGGCACGTTCAGGGAGATCCAACCGAGGGCGCGCTCCTGGTGGCCGCCCGCAAAGCCGGCCTGACGGTCGACGCCGCGGTGGCCGTGGAACCCCGGCTTCGCGAGCTGCCGTTCGATCCCGTACGGAAGCGGATGAGCACGATCCACAGGCTGGCGGACGGCGGGATCCGCGCGTACGTCAAAGGCGCCCCGCGGGAGATCCTCGCGCGGTGCACGCGGGCATTCGGTCCGGCCGGAGTGGTGCCTTTTGAGGACGGCGCGCGCGAGCGCATCGTCGCGGTCAACGACGAATACGCCCGGGGGGCGCTGCGGGTCCTGGGATTTGCCTACCGGGATCTGCCCCGTCCTGTGAATCACGGTCGTGCGGACGACGTTGAGCGGGACATGGTCTTCCTCGGCCTCATGGCGATGCTGGACGCCCCCCGTCCCGAAGTGGCGCAGGCCGTCGCAGCGGCCCAACGGGCCGGGATCCGCATTCTCATGGTGACCGGCGATTACGGATTGACGGCCGAGGCGATCGCCCGACGGTTGGGGATCGTCCGGGACGAGGGGGTTCGAATCATCACAGGAGCCGACCTCGACGGGCTTACCGACACGGCGCTGCTGACCTCGATCGATCGCGAGGACGTGATCTTCGCCCGCGTGTCCCCCGCGCACAAGCTGCGCGTGGTCAACGCCCTGCGCCACCGAGGAGAAGTGGTGGCCGTAACCGGAGACGGCGTCAACGACGCGCCCGCGCTGCGCCGCGCCGACATCGGAATCGCGATGGGACAGACCGGGACCGACGTCGCGAAAGAGGCGGCGGCGATGATCCTGTTGGACGACAGTTTCGCGACGATTGTCGCGGCGATCGAAGAAGGCCGGGCGGTCTTCAGCAACTTCCGGAAGGTCACCATTCAAGTTTTTTCCCACAACCTCGGGGAACTACTGCCAATCATCTTCGGGGTGCTCTTTCACACGCCGCTGCCCCTCACGGCGCTGCAGGTGCTGAGCATCGACATGGGAACAGATGTCCTGCCCTCGCTCGCCTTGGGCGCAGAACTCCCGGAAGCCGGCGTGATGGACGCGCCGCCCCGCAGCCAGCGGGAGTCTTTGCTCGGTCCTCGTGTCGCGGGGCGCATCCTCTTTCGCGGCGCCATCGTCTCCGCAACCGCCATCGTCGGATTCGTGCTGTCGCTTCTGCGCGGCGGATGGGCGTGGGGACATCCCCTGGCGGCGGATGCGCTCCTCTACCGGGAGGCCATCACGATGACGAACGCCGGGATCGTCGTGACCCAGATCGCGAACGCGTACACGAACCGGACAGACCTGACATCGCTGTTTCGCATCGGGCCGCTGCACAACGCGTTTCTCAACGTCGGGGAGGTCGTGGCTGTGGCGATCATCCTGGCCATCGCCTACTGGCCACCGGCCCAGGCGTTCTTCAACACGGCGCCAGTCCCGGGGTGGGGATGGGGGGTCGTCGCCGCCGGGGCGATCACACTGCTGGTCGCGGAAGAGATCCGAAAGGCATTCGTGCGGCGCGGGGCAACGGTGACACGAAGGGAGGTGGACCTGTGAGGCTCATCATCGTGGGCTGCGGCCGCGTGGGACGGCTCGTGGCACGGACGGCGGTCCGGGCCGGTCACGAGGTTGCCGTGGTCGACGTCAACCCCGCGGCGTTGGAGGATCTCGGCAGCGGGTACACAGCGCGGCGGATCACCGGCATGGGTTTCGACCGGGCGACGCTGCTCGCCGCCGGCGTCGAGCATGCTGATGCACTGGCCGCCGTCACGGGGGCCGACAACGCGAACGTGCTCATCTGTTTGGTCGCGCGGGACGAGTTTCACGTGCCTCGCGTCGTGGCGCGCATCTACGACCCTCAACAGGCGGAGATCTACCGGCGGGCCGGGATCCCGACCGTCAATCCAACCTCCTGGGGCGCCGGCCGCATCACCGATCTCCTGTGGCACCCCGCCTGGCATGTGCACGAGGTGCTGGGAGAGGGCGGCGTGCAGATGGTCGAGGCCGAGATTCCGCATCGGCTTGCCGGACGGTCTGTCGACGAACTGAACGTCCCGGGCGAGATCCTGGTGACGGTGGTCACCAGGAGCGGCGCGTCGCTGGTTCCGTATCCGGGCATGGCGTTTGCGGCAGGCGACCGTGTGTACTGCACGGTGCGCAGCGCGTCACGCGGCCGGCTCGAGAGTCAGCTGGCCCGGTAAAAACCTGTGAGCGCGTGCAGGAAATCGGTCCGTTGGAGGGATCGGGGTGCCCAAGAATTCGCATCAGCTCAGCGAATTCTTGGGGTGAGCTGGGAGGGCGGCAGATGAAGGTACTCATTATCGGAGCAGGCAAGGTCGGCGGGCACCTGGCGGGTGCGCTCGCTGGATCGAAGCATACGGTGACGATTGTGGACCGGGATGCCGCAGCGTGTGCCGAGGTGCACACGCACGGCATCGAGGCTGTCTGTGGTGACGGCTGTTCACCAGAGTGGCTAGAGCGGGCCGGGGTCCGTCAGTGTGACGTCCTGGCGGCGGTGACCGGAGTCGACGAGAACAATCTGGTCGCGGCCTTCCTTGCCCGGCGGGAGTATAGCGTCCCGCGGGTGATCGCCCGCGTCAACCATCCGGCAAACGCTTGGCTCTTTACCCCGGCGCGGGGCGTGGATCTTGCGGTCAGCCAGGCACACCTGATCTCGACGATCATTCAGGAAGAGCTCTCGGTGGGGGCGATGGTGACCCTGGCCTCGTTGCGCGGGGGAAAGGTGGCAGTGGTCGAGGAGCGGGTACCCCCCGGGTCGCCGCTCGTCGACCGGCCGCTCCGGAACGTCTCGCTGCCGCCGCACGCGGCGATCGTCGCAGTATTGCGGGCCGGCGAAGTGCTCTCCCCGGGCCCCGAGATCGTCTTCCAGGAGGGTGACGAAATCGTGGCCATCGCCGAAATCGGTGCTGAGCCGGCCCTGGCCGCCTTGATCGGGGGGCCGGGTTCGTAGAGCCGGCGGGTCAGGTCCGAAATAGGATGGCGGCCGGCGCGGCATTGGCGTCTCCTGAGCACATCATTCTCGTTCGCGCCCGTCGGGTGTCTCCGATTTGGCTTTGCGTTCCATGACGGTGTAAGGAGCCAAGGTGGGCGCTATATGATAGCCGTTGCCGGCGTGCCGGTTCAGTTCGCCTTCCAGTTCCTCGCGTCCGAGGCCGTTGACCGTTGCGTGCAGCACCACGTACTCAATCGACTCTCCGGTCACCATTCCGTCTTGCCGCGGCTTGTAGACATCGTCCCGTCACCGCGCCCGAACGTCTGACGCCGTGTCGCCAGCGTGCGCCTCCGGCATAAGATGGCGGACGAACCACTCGGCGGCCAAGCGCGCGACCTCCTCCAATGTACCCGGTTCCTCGAACAGATGGGTCGCACCGGGCACGATCGCCAGGTGCTTCTCCACGCGAAGGGCGCGGAGGGCCTCCTCGTTCATCGTCAGCACCGTTCGATCCCGCCCCCCGACGATGAGCAGGGCGGGAGCACGAACCCTGCCCAGCCCGTCGCGGGCCAGGTCGGGGCGACCGCCTCTGGAGACGATCGCGCCCACCGCCTTGGGCCGCTGCGCCGCGGCCACCAGCGCGGCCGCGGCCCCGGTGCTGGCGCCGAAGTGCCCGATTCGGAGGTTGCGCGTCGCTGTCCCGGCGAGCAGCCAGTCCGTCGCGACGACCAGTCGCGTCGCGAGAAACGGGATGTCGAAGCGTAAACGGCCTGTCACCGCGTCCGCCTCTTCTTCGGGCACGGTCAACAGATCCATCAGCAGAGTCGCTAGCCCGGCCGCGCGGAGCGTCTGCGCGACGAAGCGGTTCCGCGGGCTGTGGCGGCTGCTGCCGCTTCGGTGCGCGAACAGGACAACGGCATGGGCTCCGGCGGGGACCGCCAGCGTACCGTCGAGCGCGACCTCGCCGGCGGGGATCCGGACCGGCGGTTCGTCGTGCGCGGCGGACGTCTCAATCGAACCACTCATGACGCGTCACCGCCCTTCCATTTTCTTCCAGCGTAAGGCCGCGCGGTGACCGGCGAAATCGGTCTACAGTCCGATTCGGGCCTCTGGCTCCGTCTCGAGTTGCGGTGCGGGCTCGCCGCCAGCCTCGGGTCCCGATCCGGCCTCGAATCCTCCACGGGCCTGATGGCGGCGCGGGAGTGAGATTTCCTACCATGAAGCTGGGAGGCCTGCGGCTGGGTGGACGGCGCCGGTTGTGTCGCTCGACGGCGTGAGACGGGTGCTTGCGGATCTTCCCACCGCCGCACGAGGCGCTGGCGGCGGCAAACATCAATCCCGTGGCCCGGAGTTTGGTGGCCGGCTGGCCGCCGGCCCTGACCGCGGCGTCGAGCGTCGGGGGCCTGAACGAATGCCAGCGCTATCATCACGGAAACACGCGGTGTCACCACGGGAGCCTAAGGCCGAGGCGGTCGCGCCGACGGCCGGTCCCGGCGAGGATATCCTCGCCACGTATCTTCAGGAGATTCGCAGGACCCCGCTGCTGACAGCCGAGGAGGAAGTCGCGCTCGCGAAGCGGGCGGAGAAGGGAGACGCTGAGGCAAGGCGCCACCTCGCGGAAGCCAACCTCCGGTTGGTGGTCTCTCCATCGCCAGGAAGCACGTGGGGCGCGGCCTCCCGCTGCCAGACCTCATCCAGGAGGGGAACCGCGGTCTCCTTCGGGCAATCGAAAGGTTCGACTGGCGGCGGGGGTGCCGGTTCAGCACGTACGCGACCTGGTGGATCCGGCAGGCGATTGCCCGCGCCGTGGCAGATCAATCGCGGACGATCCGCATCCCGGTCCACATGAGTGAACAGGCCTCAAAGTTGCTGCGGGTGTCCCGCACGCTCGCCCATCGGCTCGGGAGAGAGCCCACGCTCCAGGAAATCAGCCGGGCGATGAAGCTGCCTGCCGGCCGCGTGCGCGAAATTCTCGAGCTTCCACGGCAGGTCGCGTCGCTCGAGATGCCCGTCGGAGCAGCAGAAGAAGCGTCGCTTCAAGACTTCATCGAGGATGCGGAGTCACCCACACCTGAGAACGCAGCCGTCGCGTCTATGCTCGCTGGTGAGGTGCAGCACCTGCTGGTCACGCTCACGCCTCGGGAGCGCAAAGTCCTGCGCCTTCGGTTTGGTCTCGACGGGGCACGTCCGCACACGCTGCAGGAAGTGGGACGCACGCTTAAGCTCACGCGGGAGCGCGCCCGCCAGATCGAGCAGGAGGCGTTGCGGAAGCTGCGGCAGCCCGCACGGGCCAGACGGCTCGGGAATTTCGTCGCCTGATGCGCCTGCCGGCGCGGTCGACAGAATGACCCGGGAGCCCGGTCCGTGACCGCGTGGTCGAGCGTCACCATCGACCACGTCCGCGGTGCCGTCGCCGGATGGGGGCCGTGGGGCCCCGTTGCGTCGATCATCATCACCGTCATCAACACATTTCTTCCGTTCCCAACCGACGCCATGATCGTGGCCAACGGCGCCGTCTTCGGGTTTTGGGAAGGCCTCGCGGTGTCGCTCGCGGGGGCGATGGCGAGCGCCTGCCTTGCCTTTGGGATCGCCCGTATGGTGGGCCGGGAAGCGGCACAGCGCGTGATCCCGCCGGCGACGCTTGCCTGGGTGGACGGTGCCGCAGCACAGGCTGGGTGGGGAGCCATCCTGTTGATTCAGTTCCTTCCGCTGCTGCCGTACAGCCTGCTGAATTTCGCGCTCGGGCTGACGTCCGTGCGATGGTCCACGTTCCTATGGGTGACGCTCCTGAGCATCCTCCCCACCGACATCCTCCTCGTCGTGCTGGGCTACAGCGTCGCCGAGACCCGCGTCGTCCTCCATGTGGTGATCGCCGCGCTGATTGTTCTCGTCATGCTCATGGTCTGGCTTCGCCGTCGGATGGCTCGGGTGCTTAAGGTACCGGCGAAGTTCGCTTGAGGGCGACCGCCGGCGCGCATCGGCGGGATTGCGAATCTCGATGCTGCTGCATCATGGTCAGGCGGTCGCACGTGCCGAGGCCGGACGCGGTTGGACCGGCGCCGAAGGGGAGAGACCCGTAGGGCCGAGGCCTGAGGTGCAAGTAGGTCTAAGCCCGATGGCCGCGTTCTCCAACCGGAAGTACCATGACGTTGGAAATCGCCAGAGCCGGCATCTGAGTGCCGCTGAATCGCTCCGGGCCAAGGATGGACGGAAAGAGGAGGGCTCGACGTGGCCGAGATGCGGAAGCGCGAAGCAGCCGCAACGGTCCCGCAGGACTTCGGGGGGATTTGCGGGCTCCACTGGGAGGGCAATGCCTGGTACGAGACGCTGGGCGCAAGTTGCGCCACGCAGGAGACGCTGGACCCCGGACGCGTCTGTCCCGTGTACGCATGTGCGAAGGAGCGGGGTGTCACCCAATGCGGGGTTTGCCCGGAATTCCCCTGTGAGCTGCTGGTGCACCTGGCGGCCCAGTCTGGCCCGGACGATCCACGAATCGAGTCCGCGGAGACGCGTGCCCGCCTGGGCGACGCCGCGTGGGCAGACTGGGCGCGGCCTCGGAAAATGTGGCTGCGTGCGTTCTGTCCCCTTCGGGGAGGGCCTACTCATACCTAGCGTCCGCCCGCAGGCCGGGAATGAAGGGTATGAGTCCTCACGCCGCGGGGACGTGAGCAGGCGGTGTCGGCGTCCGCGCAAGGCCGTGGGTGTTACGCGGGGGCCTTCTTCGCACAGTTCCTCGTTGAGGCCGTCGTGCTGTTGGTGCTGGGTGGCATTGCCGGCCCGGCGTCGTGGCGAGCAGCCTCGCCGGTCGGTGCGTCGGCTAAGGTGACGCGATGCGGGTCGTCATCGCCTTAGGCGGCAATGCCCTCCTGCGCCGGGGCGAGTCGCTGGAAGTCGATATCCAGCGGGCCAACGTCCGGCGGGCGGCGCGTTCGATCGCGGAGGTGGCCCGCGCTCACGAGATCGTCGTGACGCACGGCAATGGTCCCCAGGTCGGGCTGCTCGCGCTGCAAGGCGAGGCGTTTCCAGACGTGCGCCCGTACCCGCTCGATGTCCTCGGCGCGGAAAGCGAAGGCATGATCGGGTACCTGATCGAGCAGGAACTGGCGAACGAGCTGCCGACCCGCGACGTCGTCACCCTCCTGACCCAGGTGGTTGTCCAGCGTACCGATCCGGCATTCCGGGCGCCGAGCACGCCGGTCGGGCCCGTCTACACGGAGGAAGCGTCGCGGCGGCTTGCCTCCGAGCGGGGCTGGTCGATGGCCCGTGACGGCAACCGGTTCCGCAGAGTTGTCCCGTCCCCCGAACCCCGGCGGATCCTGGAGTTGCGGGCGATCCGGCTGCTCGTGGAGGCCGGCGCGACGGTGATCTGCGCCGGCGGCGGCGGGATTCCGGTCGCGATCGACGAGGCGGGGGCGATTCGAGGCGTTGAGGCGGTGATCGACAAGGATTTGTCGGCGGCGCTCCTCGCCCGTGCGTTGCGGGCGGATGCGCTGCTGATGCTTACCGACGTGCGGGCGGTCCACCGCGACTGGGGCACGCCCCAGGCGCGGCCGATTACGAGGGCGACGCCCGGCGAACTCCGGCAGACGGCGTTTGCCGCGGGTTCGATGGGACCCAAGGTCGAGGGAGCCTGCCGGTTCGTCGAATCGACTGGAGGATTCGCCGTGATTGGTGCCCTGGAAGACGCCGCGACCATGCTGCGCCAGGAAGCCGGCACCACGGTTCGTCTCGATCGTTAGCGGACGGCCGCCAAGACGGCCGTGGCCAGCACACCCTCAGGCCGGTCGCGGGCTTCGTAGGTCACCCGAACGATCGGTTGTGCGATCGTGATGACGCGCTGCAGGTCAACGGGCGTCGCGCAGACGACCACGTCGCACGGGACCGCGGCGATCGTCGCCTCGAGGTCTCGTAATTGCCGGTCCCCATAGCCTATCGCTGGCAGCACGGGACCCAGATGCGGATATTCTCGGTACGCGTCCGCGATGGAGCCTTGGGCCCACGGCCGAGGATCTACGAGAGATGCTCCGAGGCGCTGCGCGGCGAGCGTTCCGGCGCCAAAGGCCATCCCGCCGTGCGTGAGGGTGGGGCCGTCTTCAACGACAAGCGCCCGGTGGTCGCGGATTCGGTCCTCGCGGTCGACCAGGATGGTCAGGTCCGCCTCCACAATTTGGGCGCGGGGATTGAGTGTGCTCACGGTTGCCCGGATCGCCTCCGGCGGTGCCGTATTGACCTTGCTGATGATCACCACGTCGGCCATCCGTACGTTGGCCTCTCCGGGGTAATGCGCGGTCTCATGCCCGGGCCGGAAGGCGTCGGTGACGACGATGTGGAGATTGGGCCGGATGAACCGGAGATCGTTGTTGGCGCCGTCCCACAGGAGGACATCAGCCTCCTTCTCCGCCGCCGGCAGCACCCGCGCGTAGCCGACGCCCGCGAAGACCGGGAGGCCTCGGGCAAGGTGCGGCTCGTACTCCTCACGCTCCTCGATCGTGCAGGCCTGGCGGTCGAGGTCGTCCGCCGACGTGAACCGCTGGCATGCCTGCCGCGCCAGATCTCCATACGGCATCGGATGCCGGACGACGGCGGGGCGCAGCCCCGCGGCCCGGACGATCTCGGCCACCCGGCGTGTGATCGGGCTCTTCCCGGCGCCCGTCCTCACCGCGCACACCGCGACGATAGGCTTCCCCGCGGCGAGCATCGTGCGGTGCGGGCCAAGCAATACGAAGTCCGCGCCGCAGGCGAGCGCGATCGAGGCCAGGTGCATGAGGTGCTCGTAGGAGACGTCACTGTACGCAAAGACCATCTGATCGGCGCGGAGGTCCCGGATCAGGTCGGCCAGCCCGGCTTCCGAGACGATCGGGATGCCGTCGGAATAGCGGGATCCGGCCAGCTCCAGCGGGTAGCGGCGGCCGGCGATGTTGGGGATCTGCGTTGCGGTGAACGCCACGACCGTGACCGCCGGGTCGTCGCGGTAGTAGACGTTGAAGTTGTGGAAATCCCGTCCAGCCGCGCCGAGGATCACGACTCGCGCGCTCACCGGTCCGGTCTCCGATGCATCGGACAGCCCTGGCGCACGTGCCGTCCACCCTGAGGCCGGGGATGGCTAGCATGGACGTATGGCAGAGGTCAGCGCCGGCCTGTTGATGTGCCGTGTACCGGGAAACACGATTGAAGTCTTCTTAGTCCACCCCGGAGGACCCTATTGAGGCCAAGCGGAGCAGGAAGAGGGCCTCGAATAAGGCCGCAGGGTGATCGCCGCGTCTTCCCCGTTTGCGGGCGGCGCTGACCGGCGCAGCGTGTGGGGGCCGGTCGCCTTCGTTGCAGACGAGCAAGGCGTCCACGCCGCCGCGCGGGAGCTTGTCGACGTCCCGAGCGACGGGGTCCCGAATCCGGCTCATTGCCGCACGATCTTCGCCCCACGCGCTCCGTCGCGAGAGGCATTGCTCTTGACGTAGGGCCGTGACCTGCCGGTAAATCCGTCGCCGGCCTGATGGCGGCGCCGAACCGGTCTTTTTACGATAGTGAAAAGCGGTCTCACCCGGGCGCGACGGTAGCCCATACGGCATCTCGATGAAAGAGGCGGTGACGACATGGCGGACGTGCAGAAAATTCTGGAGAGTCTCAGCCAGGAGGAGCGGGTGGCGTTGGAGCGCGCGCTGAAAGGAGCATCCGGAGAACAGGGTGAGGAACAAGCGGGGAAGGGTGAAGAGGGGTGCTGTTGCGGTCACCACCACCATCATCATCACCGCCATCATTGCGGGTGCCACCATCACCATCACCACCACCATTGCTGTTGTTGCTGACGTATACTATCGGACAAAGGAACGGATTCTATGTATCGCCGACCGATAGGCCCGTGCGGAAGGCCGCGCTATCGTGAACGTGAGCATCCCGGAGGTGAGCCAGCATGACTGAGATCGAGTCGACGGGTGCCACAATATTACGGTCACCCTGCCTGGAGCGTTTGCGGGAGTATCTTGACATGGCGGGGGTCGCGTATCAGGTCTCGCACCACGCTCCGCGGTACACGGCTCAGGAGCTCGCGCAGGTGGAACACGTGCCGGGCAAGCTGATCGCCAAGGTGGTGCTGGTCATGGCGGATCAGCGTCTGATCATGGTCGTCGTCCCGGGCACCTCGCACGTCAACGTGCCGTGGGTGAGCGAGGCGCTAGGGGCGAAGAAGGCGCGGCTGGCCACGGAAGCCGAATTCTTGCGCGCGTTCCCGGACTGCGACGCGGGGGCGATGCCGCCGTTTGGCAACCTGTACCACATCCCGGTGTTGGTGGATCGGGGGCTGACCCGCGATCCGGTGATCCTCTTCAACGCAGGAACGCACGATCTGGTGATGACGATGACGTACGAGGATTTCGCGCGGCTCGTGCAGCCGAAGATCGGGATCTTCGCGGTGCAACCGCAAATCGCGGCGCCGTGACGGAGGTGGCGGGCCACGGTCGGCGTGGGCGTCGGGCGGGGAGTACGATCTGACCTGATACGGTAGCCTTCGGCCTTTACGCTGGGCTGACGGACGGGCCGTCATCTGACACGCCCGTCATCTGCCGAAAGAGCGCATCGAGGCGGGGACTGCGCTGAACGGGATAGGTGACGGCGCCGAGGCCCCGCAATGCCGGCGGCAGGGAAGCAAGGCGGTCCCGGCAGCGTTGGCGCGCGGTTTCGAGCGGCTCGCGCACGATGCGCGTCCCGTTCCGCATCACCTCGATGAGGAGCGGCCGTCCACCGGGCGGCGCGGGCTCGTCGTGGAGCACGATGATGTCTTCTCCGATTTCTCCGTTGCGGGTGAGCCGCCATATCTGTTTGCGTCCGGGCAGGGTTGCCTTACCGGCGCTGCGCTTGACGCGGTACCCTCGGCTGTCCTCGACGAGCTTGTACACGCCTCCGACGGCGGGCGCGTCGTACGAGGTCCCCATCTCGGTGCCCACGCCGAACGAATCGATCGGGGCGCCCGCCTCGAGCAGGCGGCCGATCTTGTCTTCGTTGAGGTCCCCGCTCGCGAGAATCTGCGCATCCCGAGCCCCGGCATCGTCGAGGATGCGGCGTACTTTTCGGCTCAGGTCGAGCAGATCGCCGCTGTCGAGGCGGACGCCGCGAAGGCGGTGCCCCTGAGCCCGCAGTTCGGCGGCGACGATCGCGGCGTTCCGCGCGCCCTGCACCGCGTCGTACGTGTCGATGAGCAGCAGGCACGCGTCGGGGAAGCTCCGCGCGTACGCGCGAAACGCCTCGAGCTCGTCATCATACGACATAACGTAGGAATGCGCCATCGTGCCGTATACGGGGAGGGCGTACACCATCCCGGCAAGCGTGTTGGAGCTGCCCGCGCAGCCGGCCAGATACGAGCACCGGGCGACCTTCATCGCCGCGTCGGTGCCGTGGTCGCGCCGCGGAGAAAAGTCTACGACCGGGCGGCCGCCCGCGGCCAAGACGACCCGTGCGGCTTTTGTGGCCAGCATCGTCTGACAGTTGATCTGGTTGAGGAGGAACGTCTCCACCAGTTGCGCCTCGATGCGCGGCGCCGTGACCTCGACGAGTGGCTCCTGCGGAAAGACTAGTTCGCCCTCCGGGATTGCCCGGACGTCTCCTGTGAACGCGAAGGTCCGGAGATAGTCGAGGAACGCGTCGTCAAACAGGCGCAGCGTACGCAGGTAGGCAATCGACTGCTCGGAGAAGCGTAGATCTTCGAGATACTCGAGGATGGTGTCGAGGCCGGCGGCGACCAGGAACCCGCGCCGCGGCGGCAGCGTTCGAACGAACAGATCGAAGGTGGCGCGCTCGTTGCGTGCCTCGCGGAAATAGCCCTGCGCCATGGTCAGCTCATAGAGGTCGGTGAGCAACGCCACCGTTTCCACCGTCACGAAATCCCGCATCAGCCCACCTGAACACTATCCGATCCGGATATCTTCCGCCATCCGATGCCGGTTCGATTCGCCGATGCCACCCCCGGACCCCGTCGGCTGCGCGGCGGCAGCTGAGCCGAACGCACGTGTCTACCAGTCGTACCCGCAAGCCCGGGCCGGATTCTGGCCGGAGTCCTACCGGCGCCGGTTCGACCTCGCGCCGAACATCCACGACATTCCGACGGTCAGGGCGGCCGCCGCTGGCCTGCGCGTGCTCTATACCTTCGAACTGGGCGACTCGGTGGAGCGCTGGTGGGCAGACCCGGAGCGCACGGTGGAGCAGGTGAGCGTGCTCGATCCGCTCGCCGGCGGCCGGTTCCTAGTGTGGGCCAACGACCTCGTGGCACACCTCAGCCGGCTGGTCGCGAATCGCATCCAGGCGCGGCCGCGGGTACCGGAGCACTGTCCGATGGTGAATAGGCCCCGGGCCTGATAGTCGCCGCAGGCGCCCGTCCCTACGATGAAGGTGCCCAGATCGA
>DASYZR010000046.1 GCA_035945995.1 bacterium | reverse complement strand
CAGGCCCAGCCGCCCGGCTTGTCGTTCTTGGAGTACCAGATCGCAAAGAGGCTGCCGTCGGGCTCGAACGTGCGCTGCCGTTCGTATATGAGGTCGAAATCTCCACTCTGCGCCCGCTGGAGCTGCACCGGCCCAGGTACGACGGCGACTTGGAGGTCGACGCCGATCTGCTTGAGCTGCGCGGCCAGATATTCGCCGATCTGCTTGTGGTGCAGCATGACGAGCGTCAGACTGAGCGGTTTCCCTTCCTTCTCGCGCATACCGGTTTGCGTGTTGACCTTCCAGCCCGCCTCGTCGAGGAGGCTGCGCGCCTTCGCTGCATCATAATGGTACGCGGCCTCGGCGCCCTTCCAATAGAACCGGCTCGAAGGGGTCAGCGGACCCTTCACCGTGACGTAATCACCGCCGTACAGCGTCTGGTTGATCTTGTCCGGCTCGTAGGCGAAGCGCAGAGCCTTTCGCACCCGGATGTCACTCAAGGCCGGCCGGCTCGTATTCATGACAAACTGCATGCCGGTCCCCGGCTGGAATCCCAGGACGATCCGATAGTTCGCGTTGTGGCGGTACTCGTTCAGGCTCTGGGAAGGCAGTTCCACGACGAGGTTGGCTTCGCCGGACTTCAGCACTTGTCCGAGCACGCCCTGATCGCCGACGAAGCGGACGGTTATCCCGTCGAGATAGGCCGGGCCCGCATGCGACTGCAGCGGCGGCCCGGCGGTGTAGCCGGGATTCTTCACAAACTTGATATGATCGCCGCGAACCCATT
The DNA here is from genome assembly GCA_035945995.1 of bacterium. Lineage (NCBI taxonomy): Bacteria > bacterium. The sequence goes on along the minus strand of DASYZR010000046.1, from coordinate 24,303 downwards.
CGGCGAGACTGAAGGGGCCGGCCCCGGTTAGATGCTGCGGAAAGCCGCCGCTGTACTGCTTCACAGCTGCGGGAGACCACATCGGCGCGACGCTCAGGCCCCAGAACGCGATCGGCACGGGGCCGGAATACGTGATTTTCACGGTCGAGTCGTTAACAATGTCCGCGTGCTTGAAATTTGCGGCGCCGAGAAAGTTGGCCAGCTCCGCCGAGTGCGTGTTGGGGTCCATGATGCGGTCAATGTTGAACTTCACGGCGGCGGCGTTGAACGGTGTCCCGTCCTGGAACTTCGCGCCCTTGCGCAGCGTGAGCGTCCATACCTTCCCGTCGGGCGAAACCGTCCACGCCGTGGCGAGCGCCGGAGCATACCGCCCGTCCGGGTTCAGGCGGATGAGCGGATCCGCGATGAACGAGTTGAGCAGTTTGGTGCTGTCGTAGGGGTCAACCTGCGCGTCCAAGTTGGCCGGCTCCTCGTCCGCCGGCCATGCGATCGTCAGCGTGCCCCCCCGGACCGCGGCGGACCGGGCCGGCACGCCGGCCGCCGCTACGAGGCCGACGGCGACGACCATCCACGCCGCCTTCGCGACCCATTTCAGACTCTTCACATCGCCCACCCCCTTGCACTCACCGCACGCCCAGAATAGCGTCCCACGATCGTATACCTGAAATTCTGCAGGAAATCCTGCCGATAGCCGCAAAATACGAAAGTACTATTGCCATCAGTTCGGCTGGTTGGCCGCCGGCCTCGGTGCGGCCCGGCTTATCGATTCAGGAGGTAGCGGCTAGAATGGCCGATGTAACTACGTCCACACTTGTCGAACGGATGGTTTCCCGCCGGGCGCGGGACGTAGGGCAAGGGTTTCCCCGGCAGACCTCGGTTCCAACCTCGGGAATGATCACGCTATCGAGCGGCACCCCGGATTTCCCGGCGCCCGCGCATGTCATCGAGGCGGCCAAGCGGGCGCTCGACGGCAACCTTACGACATATACGCCGTGGGCCGGCGTGCCGGAATTGCGGCGGGCGATCGCGGACAAGCTCAAGAACGATAATGGGATTACCGCCGATCCCGAGTCTGAGATTCTGGTCACGACAGGAACCCAAGAGGCCCTGCAGGTCATTTGCCAGGCACTGCTCGACCCGGGAGACGAGATCCTCATTCACGCGCCGTACTACGACGAGTACCGGCGCGACGCGCTCCTCGCGGGCGGCCGGCTCGTCCCCGTGTCGACGAGCGAACGGGACGATTTTGCGATCGACGCCGGGGCGCTGGCGGCCCAGATCACGCCTCGCACCAAGGCAATTATCGTGATTTCGCCCAGCAATCCGACCGGCGCCGTCCAGCCGCGTCGCGTGCTGGAGCAGGTGGCCGCGCTGGCGGTCGAGCGGGATCTCATCGTCATCGCGGACGAGCTGTATGAGAAGTTTGTCTACGATGGGGCCCGGCACCACAGCCTCGCGGCGCTGCCGGGGCTGTTTCCGCGCACGATCACCATCAATGGGTTTTCGAAGTGTTATTCGATGACGGGCTTCCGGATCGGCTACATTGCCGCGCCCGCCGCGTTCGTGCGCGCGATGCTCCCCATCAAACACGGCATGACGATCTGCGCGCCGTCTGTGTCGCAATGGGCCGCGCTCGCCGCGCTGAGCGGACCGCAGGAGTGGTTCCGCGACGTGCTGGCGGAGTATGACGCCCGCCGCCGCATGTGGATTCAGACGCTGGAGGCGACGGGACTCACTTACGGGTCTCCGCAGGGCGCGTACTACGTGTACATCAGTGTGGCGTCGACGGGGCTCACGGGGCGTCAATTCGCGCAGCGGCTGCGCGAGGACTACAACGTGATCCTCGGGTCGGGCGGCAATATCGGAAGCGAGTGGGAGCCGTATCTGCGCGGCTCGCTTGCGGTGCCTACAAAGGCCCTCCAGGAGGGCCTGACTCGGGTCGCGGACGCCGTTGAGCGATACCGCAAAGCACGCACGTAGCCGGCCCGGGCGGGCGTCCAACGTACGGGCACTGCCCGTGGCGCCGGTCGGTGCGCCGGAGACCCCGTCGCCGGAGGAGCCGCTCGACAAAGGGCCAATATCCCGGTCGCCGTCATATCCGACGGCCCGGAGGCGCGACCAAGTGGCTGAGGCGGATCACCTCGAAGTGTTTCAGCGCATCCGCTCCAAATATCCGGATCTGAGCCCCAGCTTCAGAAAGATCGCCGATTATCTGCTGGATCGCTACCGCGACGCGGCATTTCTCTCCGCCTCGCGCGTGGCCGCCAACGCAGACGTGAGCGAATCCGTCGTCGTCCGCTTCGCCGGCGCCCTCGGGTACTCAGGATATCCGGAGATGCTGCGCGCGATCCAGCGGGTCGTGAAGAGCGAGCTGGCGCCCTTTCGCCGGCTGGCCGGGGAAGAGGGAGCAGAGGGATCCGCCGCGCGCGACGACATCCTGGGTCAAACCGTGGCGACGGATATCGAGAATCTCCGGCTCACCGCGGCGGATGCCCTTACCGTCGCCGCGTTCCCGCGTGCGGTCGACACGCTGACGGAGGCACACGAGGTGTTCGCGCTCGGCCTGCGGGGCCTGGGGAGCCTCGCAGGCCTGCTCGGGTTCCTCTTCACGATCTCCGGCATCCGGACCCACGTGCTGACGCACGGGGACGCGGCGTTATTTGAGCGGCTGCGCTTCATCGACAAGGATGACGTCCTCGTGGCATTTTCGTTCCAGCGCTACACGAAGCGAACGGTCGACGCGGTGGAGCTCGCCGGCAGGAGAGGGGCTCGGACGATCGTGATCACGGAGTCCCTTAGATCTCCGGCCGCCCAAGTCGCGAACGTGTCACTCATCTGCGCGCTCAAAAGCCCGTCGTTCTTCAACTCGTACACCGCGGCCGTGAGCACGGTGAACGCGCTGGTCACGGCCGTGGTGAACCGCCGGCTTCGCGCAAGCCGCCGCGCGCTCGAAACACTCGACGAGCTTCTCCCCGACGAGGACTTTTTCGGCCGGAACAACGGCCTCTAGGTCGCATTTGGCCGGCCGGACGGTGTCATGACGGTTCTCGTGACCGGCGGGACCGGGTCGGTCGGCGTCAATCTCGTACGGCAGTTCGCCGCGGAAGGCCGCCGCGTCATTTGCTTCTCTCGGCGCGCCGCCGAGGCCGACGCCTGCCGAGATGCGTTTCTCGCGCCCGTGCGCGACCGGGTCGTTCTTGTCGCCGGAGACGCCGGCCGGCCCGGCGACCTGAACCAAATGTGGCGCCGGTACCACCCGAGCCATGTCGTCCACGCAGCGGCGATTACGCCGACACCGGCCATGGAGCGCTCGATGGGCCCGGCCATCGTCGCCGCAAATGTCATGGGAATCGTCAATGTCCTGGAGGCCGCTTCTCGCGCCGGCGCCCAGCGCGTCCTGTATGTGAGTTCGGCCGCCATCTATGGCGATACCGATGACAGCGTCCCCATCGGCGAAGATACTCCGCCAGGCGGGGACGGACTCTACGCAATAACCAAACACACCGGCGAGAAGTTGTGTACGCGCTATGAGGACCTGCACGGCGTGCCGGTCGTCTCGGTGCGAGTCGGCTCGGTGTACGGTCCGATGGAACGTCCGATGCCCGGCTCTCGAGAACAGATGTCCCTTGTGCATGAGTGCGTGAGACTCGCTTTGAACGGCGAGGAGATTCAGCTTCAGGAACTCGACGCCATCCGCGACTGGATCTACGTCGATGATCTAGCGAGCGCCATTTCTATTCTTCTGTTCACCGACCGCCTGCCGCACCGACTGTACAATTGCGCGGGACCCCGCGGATACACGCATTCTGAACTCCTCGCAGCGTTGGCACGCCTGATCCCTATACGATACGGTCAAGCGAAGCGTCCTGAGCAGGCCAACATCTCCGGCTCGCTGACGCGGAAGCGGCGGGGTCCGCTCAGCATTGAGCGCCTCCTCGCGGACACCTCGTATCGCCCGGAGATCGATCTCGAAGCCGGGCTGGGTCTGTATCTCGACTGGGCACGCCACGCGAATTCCTAGCGAGCGGGATCCAGTCTCGATGCCCTCTCGCCAGCGGACAGTCGTGCGGATTCTACGGCGTCGGGCATTTCTGCTGGTTTTGAGAGTAAGACACCTGACGGTAGATGGTATCATGGCGGATATCCTGCCGAATCGCGTGGCGTTCGCGGCAGCATATCCCGGGCGGCTGATTGCCGGTCATTTCAAAGGGTGAGACGTGAGCGGCACCGACGACGAACTCTGCGACATGTCCGCGGCGGAGGCCGCGTCGAGAATTCGCCGCAAGACGTTGTCCCCGGTCGAACTCGTGCGCGCGATCCTGCGGCGCATTGAGCGCGTCAACCCTGCGCTGAACGCATATTGCACCGTGGCGGCGGAGTCGGCGATCGCGGCCGCCGAGGAGGCCGAACGGGCGGTCATCCGGGGAGAGCCGTTGGGCCCGCTGCACGGCGTGCCGGTGTCGATCAAGGACCTCATCCCAACGAAGGGGATTCGGACGACGTTCGGCTCGAAACTGTGCGAAAACCTTATTCCCCAAGAAGACGCCCCGGTTGTGGAGCGCCTGAAAGCGGCGGGCGCCATTATTCTTGGAAAGACCAACACGCCCGAATTCGGGCACAAAGCGGTGACGGACAACGTGCTCTTCGGCGCAAGCAGGAACCCGTGGGACCTCGACTACACGCCGGGCGGCTCGAGCGGTGGAGCGGCCGCGGCGGTCATCGCGGGCCTCGGCCCGGTCGCGGTGGGAACAGACAGCGGGGGGTCGATTCGCATTCCGAGCAGTTGCTGCGGGACATTCGGTTTCAAGCCGACGTTGGGCCGCGTAGCGCAGGCCCCGGCATTTGGCGGACTGGAGACGACAAACCACATTGGACCGATCACAAGGACCGTCCGCGACGCCGCCCTCGTATTGGACGCGATCGTTGGTCCGGACCCACGGGACATCGGCTCTTTGCCCAATGACGGTGGGAGGTATCTTAATGCCGTAGAGGTCCCTGTGACGGGACTGCGCATAGCCTGGTCCGCGGACCTGGGCTACGCGCCGGTTGACAGGGAAGTCCGCGAAGTAACGACCCATGCGATCCGGGCCTTTGACGCGATGCACCACCATCTGGAAGAGGCGCACCCCGGCTTTGCCTCGCCGGAGAAGGCGTTCCTGACGGTGGCGAGCGTGAACGCCGCCGCCCGCTTCGCCGAGGTCGAGAATCTCGGAGATCTCGATCCATCATTCGCGCGCTGGGTCGAAGCGGGAAAACGCTATCGGGCCGTGGAGTTTGTCAAGGCAGCCAACGAGCGGAGGGTCGTGGGTGACGCCTTGTCCCGGTTGTTTGCGCGGTTCGACCTGCTGGTTACTCCGACGCTAGCGGCGCCGCCGCTGCGGATCGGGCTCGACACGTATGAGCGTATCGATGGTCAGGAGGTGACGTTCCTGGGCTGGCAGGCCTTCACATTTCCGCTGAGTTTCGCGGGCTGTCCGGCGGCCACGGTCCCATGCGGCTTCACCAAAACCGGCCTCCCGATCGGATTGCAAATCGCGGGCCCGCGTCTTTCGGATCATCTCGTTGTTCGAGTGGCCGCGATGTTCGAGTCGCTCGTGCCTTTCCCAACACGTCCCCGGGCAATCTAAACTGCCGGCAATCCCCCGGCAGGGAGTGGCTCGGAGCCGGATGGTTCAAAAGACGCCTTCTACCTCATACCGCTCCGCGTAGAACCGTAGCTTGTCTTCGTCGAGCGTGACGCCCAGCCCCTGACCCTCCGGGACCGGAAAACCTCCATTCGAGACCGGAAACGGGCCTTCGGCGACGATGTCGTCGGCCAGCAGGGCGTGCATGCTGTCAATCGCGTAGTTGATTTCCGACGTGGCGGCCGCGACCTGCAGGTGACACGCCGTCGACAGTCCGGCTTCGCCGCCGCTGTGCATGCTCATCCCGATCCCGTAGCTCGCGCACAAAGCGGCCAGCTCGCGTGTCGGAATGACGCCGCCCCATTTATGGACGTCGGCGTGGATGACGTCCACGGCACGCAGGCGCATCGCCGGGATCACATCCTCCACCCGTACCACGCACATGTTGGTGCAGAGCAGCAGATGCACATTCTCCCGCACGCGCGACATGCCGTGCAGTCCGGCGCACGGGTCTTCCAGCCATTCCAAATTGCAGGCCTCCAGCCGGCGACCGACGCGGATGGTATCGGAGACGCTCCAGGCGGCGTTCGGATCCAGCCGGATCCTGATGTCCTCTCCCACTGCGCGCCGGACGCTCTCGCACAGACCGGCATCGTCGTCGGGATTCCTGGACCCCTTGATCTTAACGGTGCCGTAGCCTCGTCCAGCGATCAGAGCCCGCGCTTCCTCGGCCATGACGTCGGCATCGGCAGCCTTCCCGCGTGTCAGCAGCCCGGTGATTGAAATGTGCCGGCGTCTCGCGCCGCCGAGCCACTGCGCCAGACTGATGCCGTATGCGCGGCAGAGCAGATCAAGGCAGGCCATCTCGATGCCCGCGATGGCCGCATATCCGATGTAGCCGTAAAAGAAAGGGACCATCCGAAAGTCGGTTTGGAGAGACGCCAGGTCTGAGACGTCGCGATTGAGCAGCCGTGGCGCCAACTGAGTGATGAGCTGGCTCGTCGCGGCCCCGCGAAACGTCTCGCCAAGACCGGTCAGTCCATCGTCACTCTTCACCCGGACGAAGGTACGAGCCGTATAGGCGTGGCTGCCGAATGAACTGACAAAGTTCTCGCGAAGTGGGAGACGGAACGGAATGGCCTCAACGAAAGCGATCCGCATCGGTGCCTCCGGTGTCGGGGTTTCTGTTGCGCGGCTGGGTTACTCCACGATTATCAGTACATCGCCATGCCGCCGTTGATATCGAGCGTCGCCCCGGTGATGTACTGGGAATCCTCCGATGCGACGAAGCCGACCAGTTTGGCGACCTCTTCGGGCCGTCCGGGCCGCTGCAGGGGGACCAGAGTGCGAATCCATTCGGCTCGCTGAGCCGGGGCGGTGTGCCGGGCGTGAAATCCGGTCTCAATGATCCCGGGGGCGATCGCATTTACCGTGATGTTGTACTGCGCCACCTCTTTGGCCAATCCACGCGTCAACGCGATGACGCCCGCCTTGGCGGCATGGTACGGAATGGCGCCGGGACCTCCGCCGGTTCGCGCGCCGACCGAAGAGATATTGATGATTCGTCCCCAGCGTTGTGCAATCATGGGAAGCAGCGCTTCCTGACAGCAGAAGAAGACGCTGGACAGATTGAGGGCGATGACATCGTGCCAAAGCTCTTCCGGCGTCTCACTGGTCGGGACCCGCTTCCCCATGTCGCCGGCGTTGTTCACGAGCACTTCAAGATGCCCAAAGCGATCCAAGTGGTGGCGGAAGAGTTTGGTGACGTCCGCCCTGCGTCGCACGTCGCTACGCACAGGCAGTGCGGCTCGACCTAATCGCTCGATCCTGTCTGCGATCGCCCGGGCTCCCGTTTCATTCTTCAGGTAGCTGAGCGTGACCGACGCTCCATGCCGGGCAAGTTCCTCGGCTATCGCAGCGCCGATGCCGCTGCTTCCGCCTGTGACGAGCGCCGCCTTTCCCGCCAGGATCATGTCTTGGTCCCCTCGTCGCGAGCGAAGGCGAGCGCGTGGGACAGCCAGTCCGTGACCGCGCGGCCGAGTTCAGCGTGGCGCCCGTCGAAATAGTGGTTGCCGCCGTCCAGCATGACTACCGTGACCCGGGTGTTGGATGCCGCAGCCGCCAACTCATGCGTCCGCTCGCGAATCTGGATGTTGGGGTCCGCCGCGCCCTGGACGACAAGCACGGCTCCGTTCATCTGCGGCGCGAGCCGAAGCACCTCGGCCCAGAGGTCCGGGCGGTAGCTCTTGACGCCGCCCAGGGTTGTCAAAATGTAGTGACGCAGCCGCTGGTCCCCCGAGAAGGCCGGATAGCAGACCGCTTTGTTGCAGCCGTACCCATGTGCCAGGAGGACAACCGGCCCTCCACGCCGCGCCCCGAGATAGTCGATGCCTGCCCGAAGGTCATGATGGGCGAGCTCAAAATCCTTGGGGTGCTGCAGGTCGTGGTCGCGCATGTTCATCGACAAACACTCGTACCCGGCCTGGGCTAGGAGCGCCGGAAGCCAGCGGGACGGTCCGCGATAGAAGTTCCACGTGAGGCCGTGCACCATGAGCACGCGCGCCAGAGGCCGCGGCACGCCTTGTGCCGTGTAGAGGGCGCCATCCAGTTCCACCCCGTCCGCGGTCGTCACAGTCACAAGATCCGTCAGCACCACGTACCTCCCGAAGTTGACTGTAACACCGGCCCGACATTTCATCCCTTCAGCGCGCCCGACAGAATGCCGCGGGTGACGGTATTTCGCAATGCGAGCGCCAGCAGCGCCGGCACGAATCCCGCGACCAGGGCCGCCCCGTTCAGCAAGCCCCAGCTCGGCTGCGTGATGGGGTTCAACAGTTGGGCCAGCACAACCGAGATCGGCCACGCCCGTTCGGAATTCGTGAGCACGAGTCCGACGATGAAATCCGACCAAGTGGCGATGAACACGAACACGCCGGAGGCGAACAGGGAATTTGCGGACAACGGCACGACAACGCGAAAGAAAACGCGCGACGGGCTGCACCCGTCCATGATAGCCGCTTCTTCCAATTCGACCGGGAATCCGCGAAAGAAACCCTCCATGATCCAGATGACGAAGGGGACAAGCAGGCCGGTGTACACGAGAATGAGTCCTTGAAGCGTGTTGAGCAGTCCGATTTTCTGCAGTCCCATGTAGATGGGGATGAGGACGGCGATGACGGGCACCATGCGGCTCGCAAGGAGCACGAAGAGGATGACCCGTCTTTGCGCGGAGCTGACAAACCGCGAAATATAGTACGCGGACGCCGAGCCCAAGGCCAAGGACAGAAAGACCGTCGCTGTCGCGATGATCGAGCTATTGAGAAATGATCGCAGAAAGGAGTGGATCTGCGGATTCGCGTCCAAAATAGGCCGGCTCGCACCCGGCAGCTGGAACAACGTCCGGTAATGGACGGTTGTCGGATGCGCGGGGACCCAGTGGAGCGGCCGCGCCATCAAATCCCTATCGGGCGATAGGCTCGACACCGCCATCCAAACGAGCGGTCCCAGCAGGTAGACTACGCTGACCGCGATGAGAACGGCAACCAGCAGGCTCTCGCTCAGACGGGCACCCGCGGCGGCGCGTCCGGCACCACCGGCGCGTCTCATGCCGGGTCCTCGCGGGGAAGCGTTCTCCAGTAGATAATCGTCATGACGAGGGTCATGACCACGAGAAGACACGCCACCGCGGCGCTGGCTCCAAGATCGCCGAACTGGAAGGCCTTTGTGAACGTGAAGTAACTGAGCAACATGGTGGCTTCGCCGGGTCCGCCGCTCGTCAGCAGGTAGACAATATCGAACGCCCGCATCGACCACACGATGCTGAAGAGCACGACCACCGTCATCGCCGGGGTCAAGAACGGCCAGCTGATGTATCGAAACTGGGCCCACACCGTCGCGCCATCCAACTGGGCGCACTCGTAGAGCTCGGTGGGAATCGATCTTAGGGCCGCGTAGAGAACCAGCGCGGCGAAGGGCACGAGTTTCCAGGAATACGCGAAGATGACGGCGTGCATCGCCGACGTGGGCGTGCTCAACCACGCCCGATAGTCGCGCAGCAGGTGCAGTGACACGAGCAGGCCGTTGAGCGCCCCATACGTCGGATTGAATATCCACTGCCACACGAGCGCATTGACGATTTCCGGGACTGCCCACGGCAGCACGATGGCGAGGATCAGCCACTTGCCCACCCTGACCCTGTCGTTATTCATCAGCAGGGCGATGCCGAGACCGATCGCCGTGGCGATGACGACCGACAGCAGCGAAAAATAGAGCGTGTTGCGAAACGCATTACCCACGGACGAATCTGAGAGGATGAACGAGTAATTCGACCAACCGGCGAAGGCGGTCCGGGCAGAGGACCCCAATTGCAGGTTTTCTAGACTCAGCAAGGCCACGTAGAGAATCGGGACAATGCCGATCCCGACGATCAGCGCTATCGTCGGGATATTCAGAAGCCTGAGCAGGATATCCGGGCGCCGCCCTCGGGGAAGCGACGGTAACGGCCGGCCGCGCGCAGCCTTACCCCGCCGCGTCCGCCGTGCGCCCAACGCTATCGCGGCTTGATCACGTCTCCCGGAGTCCACTCGCGCGGACCCCGATCCCACCACCGCGCGTGCCCGGGCCTACTTGTATCGCGCGGCCAATTCTCTGGCCTTCTTCGTCCAGAGTTGCGCCCCGCTTTCGGGCGACGTCCGTCCACTCAACACTTCCTGCAGGACTCCGGTCGCGTAGAGCTCCCACTCTGCATACCAGAGCGCCTGAAAGGGTACAACGCCGCTCATGTGGACGGCGTTTTCAAGGTTCGCGGCAATGAGGGTAGGGTTGCCCCCCCAGGACCGTATCGACGCGGCAACTTCGGGGTCTTTCTCGATCCCGCGATATCCCCAGGTAAGCGCGCCTTTCAGCAACCATTGCTTTGGGGTAACATAGTCGCCCTTCGCGTCGGTGCCACCGAGGAACTTGACCAGCCGCCAGGCGTCCTGCTTTTGGGAGCTTGCCGAATTTATTCCGTAAAGCCGTGCAAAGCCCACGGTCTTGTGTGACTCCGGCATTGGGCCCAACTTCGTGTGACCGGCAACCTTCGAATTCGTCGGATCGTTGGTCCATTGGGCCCCGGCGTAGAAGTTTGCGCTGAGCATGGTCGCATAGCCGCCGCCCATGAACGCTTGCGCCGAAGTGTTTGGATCGAGCTCAATTCCGTTGGGGTCGGACAGTCCCTCCTTGTATGTCCCGGCCCACCACTTCAACGAATCCAGCGCGGCAGGCGTGACGTTTAAACTTTCGTCCAGGACCTTGCCGTTTCGTGACGCCACCATGGCGTTCATGACCCACATGCCGCCCCAGCCCGACCACTTGACGGGCCAAATCATGGGCGCTTTGCTCAATCCTGCTTTCTTGATGCTCCGCGCCTGACGGCTCCACTCATCGTACGTTCCAGGCGGTCCCCCGAAGCCGGCAGCCTTCAACATCTGATCGTCGTAGAGAATCCCGAAGTACGACGTATAGTAGGGCAAACCGTACAACTTGCCTTTGTACGTCATCGACTGACGGGCGATGGGTATCATGTTTCGCTTCAACGCCTCGGCTCCGGGATAGCCGTCCAGAGGCTCGAGCCAGGGGGCCCATTTCGAGAGCACGTGATCGAACACGTAGAGCGCATCGAAAGGTGTCCGTGAACTCTGCATCAGTTGAATCTTCGCGACGTACTGTGCGCCCGGAATGACTTCCAGGTCGACCTTCATCCCAGGATTGCTGGCTTCGAACTGGGACAGAAACCCTTGGACAGTCTGGACCTGGTAGGTGAAGATCTTGAACCGGATCGGCTCGGCCGCTCGTGCGCCGAGGCGATTGAGCCCGGTGGCCCCCGCGGCGGCGGCTAACCCGCCGAGCGCGCGAATGACGGCCCTTCTTGTGAACCGGTTATCCATCCTGTGGCCCCCCGGTTAACGCTTGAGTGCTTGCCTGGCACATCTACTTCGCCGGTTCACGATACGCACCTTTGCAGAGATCACGCTGGCGGCGGGACCATAGTCACCCAGTTGCAGATCGCACGGTTTCCTATGAAAATCCCAGCTGGGAGGCGGTCTCAACGACCGCGTGCCACGTAATCGCGCGGAAACGGACTGTAAGTCTGGTGTTCAGGATGATTCATCCCCTGCCGGGTCAGATTCGAACCAACGACCTGCGCATTACGAATGCCCCCGAAGCGAATCTCCGACAATCTTCCGACTCGAGGGTGTCCCAGAGTCAGTCGAAATTTGACGGAACAACACCCGGCGCATCAGTACGTCACCGGTAGTCCGTTCTTCCTGCGAAATCCGAAAACCACGGATGTCTCCCTGGGAACCAGGCCCGGAAACGGCCCAAGAATCGATTCCGTGAGCCGTGGAGGTATCCAGCTACCCCCTGCAAAGCGAGGCCATCCCCGCGGCCGACCGGATAATTGCCGCTCAACCTCAGCTGGCGACGGCTCGTCGACGTTCACCGTTCGCCGTGCCACGCTGTTTCTGAAGCGCCTCGCGCAACTGCGGTAGGGCGCGATAGCCTCGTACGCGGCGGAGCCGCGGTTCAATGTCCAGCAATGCCGCGGCCAGCCACCGCTGCTTTTGATTGCTGTTCCGCCACCGATCGACTTTCCCCGTCCGCTGCTCGACGCCACTGAAGACCGACTCCAGCATGTTGGTCGTCGCGAGCGTCTGCCGGAGGATCGACCCTACGCCGAGCCGGTGCAGGGTCAGGGTCTCTTCCAACCCTTCGTCGAGACTCCGCACCGCCGACTCGTTCAGCCGGCGAAGATCCGCGCGGAGATCATCGAGGGCGGCTTTCATCGTCTCATAGGTCGGTTGGGTATACGCATGCGCCAGCTTGCCGCGCCACAGCTCTTGCTGGTTCTTGGGGAGATACGTCACCACGTTCTCGCGCTTATGGTACTGGCATCGCTGGACGGGCGTCTCCGGCCCGAACACCTCGGCCACGGCGATCCGCAGCCGTCGGGTAGCAGGGTGGCGCGCCGGTCAGGTTACCATCAAGGAGCCTGACAACATGGTGATCGTGGATGGGGGTGACTTACCCAACGTCCCACACCGCGGCCGCGATAGAAAAATCTTCTGCCAGCGCGGTGCTGGGGATCGCGCCACGGTAGGGTCACGGCGTGAGGTGTTCGTCAAACCACGCCAGTGCAATGGACATGATCTCGCCGAAAACCTTGGGATTCGTGAACTGGAACGTATCGTAGTGGGAACGGCCTTCCATGATCACGAGCTTCTTGGGCTCGCCGGCCCTCTCATACAGACTCCGGGACTCTTCCGGAGGGACGGTCACGTCATCGCCCATGTGGATGAAGAGAACCACCCGCGGGGCGATGCGGTGGACGTGCATCTCGGGCTTGAACTCGATGACCGCCTCGGCAGTCTCCAACGGATACCCCTCGTATCCGGATTTCTTGATGAAGGCGTTCCACTGGCGGTCCCTCGCTTCCGACGCGGCGCGATCGGGAACGTGAATCTCGTTGGGATGCACGACGGCCGACGTACCGGTGAGCACCCGGTTCCGCCGGTCTTCTTCGAGCCGCTTCAAGAATTTCGCCCATTCCCATCGCGACCGTTCGCCCTTGAGCCAGCGCTCGCAGTCTCCGATGCCGACGGTCCCCACGAGACATTTGATTCTGGGGTCGGTCGCGGCCGCGGCCACGGCCGTGCTGCACCCCCAGGCGCTGCCGAACGCCCCGATGCTCTTGAGGTTGATCTCCTCCCGCGTCTGAAGATAGGTGACGGCGTTGCGGATATCCTCGACCTGCTCCCACGGGATGACGCGGCCCCGGGGGCCTTCGCTCTCACCGATACCGCGGCAATAGAACGTAAGCGCGCCATAGCCGGCTTCGCTCAGTGCCTCGGGAATGCCGACCATTTGGACCTCGATCATCCCCGAGAATCCGTGGCAGCAGACGATCCCTGGAACCCGGCCGCCGCACGCCTTCGGCGGGTACCAAAAGCCGGTCAGCCGGTGCCCGCCGCTGTAGAAATGTACTTTGGTTGGCTCCATTTCAGCGTTCGCCGGTCACAGCAGGCCCTTCTCCCGAAACACTTCTTTCGCCACCCGCATGGCGTTGTGCGCCCCGGCAAGCCCGCCGTAGATCAGCATCTGCGAGACGATCGAGACGATCTGTTCCTTGGTGACGCCGACGTTCAGCGCCCACCCTATGTGGTTCTTCAGCTGCTCTTCTTTCCCGAGCACCGTTAGAGCGCTGATCGTGCACAGGCTGCGGGTCCGGATATCGACGGAGGGGTCGCTCCACAGAAGTCCCCAGAGGAACTCGTCTTTCATGCGGTCCACTTCCGGCGCAAGCTCCGCCATGGGCCCCTGGCCGAGAACGGCCGACGAACCCCGGTATTCCCTGATTTTCGCCTGCGCGGCCGCGTAGAGCTTGTCGTCCATCTCGCCATCCTCCATTTCCACCGTAGGGATTGTGTGGGACGATGGACCGAGGACCGGCCGGGCTCACGCGGCCCGGAACGCTCCGCGCGTCCGCCGGATCCAGTCGCCCCATTCCCTGAGACCGGTCTCGAGATCGTACTTCGGCCGCCATCCCAACTCCTCACGCGCGGCCGTCGTATCGGCGAAGTCGTCCCGGGGGGCGCGCCCGGGGCTCATCGACGAGCTCGACGCGGCGCGGATCTCGATCGGCACCCCGGGGCACACCCGCCGCACCGCCTCGACGACCTCGCGGTACTCGAACGTCGTTCCCATGCGGATGTTGTAGACCCGTTTTTTCAGGCCATCCTTGAAGCACGCAAGCGCGATGGCCTCGGCATCATCCTTGAAGTAGACGAACTCATGCCGCCCCGCGTAGGTGAGCGAGGGGTTCTCGATGGTGACGGGCTTGCCGAGCGCGGCATCGAACACCAGTGCTCGCAGCACCGTCCCCGTGAGTCCGCTCGGCAGTCCCGGAGTCGGTCCGAAGCCTCCGGCCAGGCGCACGGCGACAAAATCGACTCCGTAGGCATCGTAGTAGAGCAGGCCCAGTTGCTCGCCCGTCAGCTTGCTGAGCTCGTACATCGTCTTGGCCCGGTTGCTCAGGACCTTCATCGTAAAGTCCTCGTCCAGCGCTTCCCCGTTCGCGGGCGGCATCGCGAGCTGGTTGACTCCGCGCGTGCTGGCAAAGACGACCCGCTTCACCCCGGTGAGGCGTGCCGTCTCGAGGACTGCGCCGGTGCCGAGGATGTTCAGCCGGATGCCGGCGAACGGCTGGTCCTTCAACTGCTTGGTCAGGAAGCCGGCCAGATGGACGATGCGGTCGACCTTCTCCGCCTTGATCGTCGCGGCCAGGAGATCCATATCGTTGACGTCCCCGACCACGACTTTGGCCCGCTCGACATCGAAGATCGTCTTCAGAAAATCCATGCGCGGATTCAGATCGTAGACCACCAGCGGCTCGCCGAGCTCCTGCAGCCTCGCCGCGACGTGGGACCCGACGGCGCCGACGCCCGTGATCAGCGCCGTCATTCTTCGGACACCACGCGGTTGCGCAACTCGCCAACCTTTTCCACCGCGCACTCCATGAGGTCACCCGCGTTGAGGTACGGAAACTTCCCGCCGAGCGCGACGCCGGCCGGGGTGCCCGTCGCGATCACGTCCCCCGGCTCAAGCGTCCCCCACGACCACCGTTCGATCATGGCCGGGATGTCGTGAATCAGACTCGAGGTATTCCCGTGTTGGCGCACTTCGCCGTTGATGGAGCACCGCAGGTCGAGGTCCATCGGGTCGGGGATCTCGTCCTTCAGCACGATCCACGGCCCCATCGGACAGAGCGTGTTCATGTTCTTGCCGATCATGTGGTTGCCGTACTTAGACTCGGCGAGCTGGATGTCCCGGGCGCTGACGTCGTTCAGGATCGTGTAGCCGACGATGTGGTCGTAGGCCTTCTCCCTGGGGATGTAGCGCCCCGCCTTGCCGATCACCACGGCCAGCTCGACCTCGTAGTCCAGCTGCGCCGTGACATGCGGCAGCACGACAGGCTCGTCGGGGCCGATCACGGTGTCGGACGTTTTGACAAATCCGCGCGGGAACGGCTGGATCTCCACGCTGCCACCCGCGGCACTCTCTTTCGCGTGGTCCATGTAGTTCTTGCCGGCCGCCAGAATCTTTCCCGGACGGCGGATCGGGGCCAGCAGCCTGACCTCGCCGAGACCGTACGACAGCCGCTCGCCGAACAGACCCGCAGCATCGCCGGGCGGGAGCTCACGGACGAAGTCGATCGTCCGCTGGGCCGCATCGATCGCCCGGACCCCGCCCTGGAGAAATCCCACCATGTCGCGCGGGATGCGGGCGGACGCCAGCTCGTACGCGCGCCACTCGCCCTCGAGGTCCCGGAGGCAGCGGGCGTACGCGTAGTTCAGGTCGATAATCTTATCGCCCACCACGGCCCCGATCCCGGCGTGCGGCGACTGCATGTCCTTCGGTACGTAGGTGGCCAGCTTCATCGCCTACTCCTCCCACACGACGGCGCGGGTCAGGGCCGCTTCAGACGGCAGCACCCGCAGCGGAAACCCGTAGAAGGTGACTTCTCGCCGGGTGATCTGCTCGAGGCGGTCCGCGTTGGTCATGACGAGCACGCCCGCGCCCAGCACCTTCCGCTTGAACGCGTCCACTCCGCCGATTTGGCGCTCTTTGTCCATCGGGTCGCACAGAAAATCGATCGCGACCATCTTCAGCTTCTTGCGGATGGTCCAGTCGGCTGCGTCGGGATGGAAGCCCGGGGAATCGCTGAAGAAATTCGGCTCGGTGTACCGGCTGTTCCAGCCGGTGCGGACGATTAGGATGTCTCCCTCCCGCACCCCGCCGGCCGCCTCCTCCAGGTCGGCCGCGGTGATCATGCCCCGGGGCACCTTGTGCATCATATCGGCGACGTGAGCGCGCCCCACGAACGTCTCGATGGGAAATTCGTCCAACCGCTTGCCGCCCTTGATGAGGTGCTCCGGCCCGTCGACATGCGTGCCGGCGTGCAGGCGCGTGTTGATGCGGCGCACCGTCTTCCGCCCGTCCGGGTCCTGAGCGGGCGTAATGTCGCTGGTGATGCGGAACTCCTCGCCGGGCCGCGAGTGATTGGACCGCAGCCCGTCCGTCAGCGGCATGCTGATGTCAATCCATCGCCCCACGATCGACTCCCCCTTCCTATCCGCGGCGCACGGCGCGGGCCGCCGCGACGCCGTTCAGTACTCGCCGTACTCGCCGGTCTTGAGCCACCGGACCCAGTCCCGGATGCCTCGTTCGATGTCCCACTGCGGCTCGAACCCAAAGTCCTCCCGCGCCCTCGAAATATCTTGAAGAGGCATCACTGCCGGGTACACTGTCAGCTCGAGCTCCTTGCCGCCCTCAACGACGCCTTCCCACGGACCCGGCCCCACCTCGATCCGCAGATCCGGGAAGATCTTGCGCATGACGTTGCACACGTCGGACATCGTCACGCCCTGGCCGCGTGCCAGATTGTACACGTAGTGCGGGGGCTGGGATTTTTGCTCGTAGAGCTGGACCAGGCCCCTGGCCAGATCCTTGACGTAGGTGTAGTCGAAGATCGAGCCGCCGCCCGACTTTCGCACCACGTCCTTACCCGCGACCGCATCGTACACGACCTCGTACAGCGGCTGGACGCGAAACGCGGTGCCGGGTCCGTAGCCGTTGCGCGGGCGCACCGCGGTTGCGTTGACCTTGTGCAGCTGCCGGTACGTGTACACTAGCTGCTCGGCGGCCAGCTTGCTCAGCGGATAGACGCCCGCGAGCGGCAGCGTCACGTCTTCCTCTTTGCGCGCCACCGACGCATCTTTCGCGCGGCCCATGACCCCGGCCGCGCTCGCGACGATCACTGGCCCAAGCCCGAGAATGCGCGCCGCCTCCAGGACATTGGCGGTGCCCATGACGTTGACGTTCAGCGCCTCGAGCGGCCGAAGATTGTTTGCGTGCGGCGGCAGCATCCCGGCCAGGTGAATGATCCCCCCCACCTTGTGGGTCTTCATCACGTCCATCAACCGCGCCAGGTCGGTCACGCTGCCGGTCTCCACGCTCAGACGCCCTTCGAAACCGTCCAGCACGCGGTTGTCCGGGCGCAGGGGACTCACATCGTACGCCACGACCTGCCTGCCCTTGGTCAGCAGCAGCCGCGCAATGCTGCTTCCGATCCCGCCGGTTCCCCCCGTCACGAGTACACTCACCGGTCGATCTCCTTTCTTTGGCGCCCCGCCGGCGCACCGGCCGGCGCGTGCCGGATTTACCTCACCGCTAGACCAAACATCTGCGGCAAAAAGAGCGAGAGGGCCGGGACGAGCACGACCGCCAGCAATCCGACGCAGAGGACCAGCAGATACGGCAGCACCGCCTGTCCCACGGCCTCGATCGAGGTCTCGCCGACGACGCACGCGGTGTACAGGCCGACGCCCACGGGCGGCGTGTGCGCCCCGATGCCCATCGCGATGATCGCCGCGATCCCGTACTGCAGCGGATTGATGCCGAGCTTCTCCGCGACCGGCATGAACAACGGCACGAACAACAACAGCGCCGGCAGTCCTTCCAGCACGGCTCCGGCGACGAGCAGAATGAATGTGGTCACGAGCAGGAACACCCACGCCGCGCCGCCGCCGATCGACGCCAGCGCGCCGACGAGATCGGCCACGTGGGAGAAGGCGACCGCGTTGGACACGGCGCTGGCCGAGGCCACCAGCAATAGGATCGCGCCGCAGAGCGAGCTCGTCGTCCGGATCGCGCGGACGGCGCCGCGCCAGCTCAGGCTGCGGTAGGCGCTCACCGCGAGGGCGGCGAGGAAGAACACCACCAGCGCCGACGCCTCGGTCGGGGTGCTCAGACCGGTGATGATGCTGCCGACCAGAAATGCGATGCCGGCGACGATCGGGGCCACCGCGGCGGCGCTGCGCCACGGAGTCACCGAGGCGCCGGCCAGGTGCGGCGCACCGGACGGCAGCGGACGCCGCGATACCATGAGCCCGAGGGCGATCGCCATCACCGCCGCGGGGATCAGGCCACCCAAAAACAGCGCCCCGATCGACAGCGTCGTGATCGAGCCGACGACGAGCAGTGCGATGCTCGGCGGGATCGTCTCCCCCATCGCCGCGGAGGCGGCCAGCACCGCGGCGCTGTCCGGCCGCCGGTACCCCCGCTTATCGCAAATGGACAGCAGCGGCCGCCCGACCGCCGCGATATCTGCGCTCTTGGACCCCGACAGTCCCGAGAACACGTACATGGTCGCCACGATCGTATAGAGGGCGCCGTGCCGGATCCGGCCGAGGAACGCGCCGACGACCTCCGCCAGGCGCGCCGCGA
Organism: bacterium; assembly: GCA_035945995.1. Taxonomy (NCBI): domain Bacteria; species bacterium. The sequence continues at coordinate 5,353 of DASYZR010000046.1, read as the reverse complement.
GTCCGGCCTGGTCCATCAGATACGCGAGCAGAAAAAAGCACGGGAGCGCGATCAGCACAAAGTTGTTGACCCCGTCGTGCATCGCCAGCGGCATCGCCACCACCGGCGCCGCACCGGACAGCACGAAGTACAAGAGGGCCATCCCGGCGAAGACAAACGCGACCGGCACGCCCGCGACCAGCGCCGGCACGCCCAGCACCAGCGGCACGAGCGTGGCCATGCCGACGGTCTTCCAGACCCCCGGCCACAACGCGGTCACGGCCGCGACCGCCGCGCCCAGGCCGAGGACGGGCGCTCCGGTGAGAAGCGCGAGCCGCCGGGGCAGCCTTCCGATGCGGCCAAGCGCCGCGCAGGCAACGATCAATAGGCCCAGAGGAAGCGGCAGCTGCGCCCACGTCTCGGGAATCGGCAGCACCTGCATGGTCTGGGTCCAGCCGAGCTGGAGCAGCCGGACCGAACTGAGCGCGATGCCCAGCGCCGTGCAGAAGACCAGCCACTCCACGATGCCGTCGGCGGCGGCCCGTACGCGCTCCGGCAGCCGCCGCACAGGCGCCGTCAGCCGCAGGTGCTCACCTCGAAGGTACGCCAACGCGCCGCCCATGAAGGCGACGATATAAACGCAGATGGACACTGCATCCTGGTACCATGCCACAGAGACGCCCAGCGCGTCACGGGCGACGACTTCCAGGAGCACCAGCGCCGGGATGGCGGCGACGGCGGCCGCCACCAGGCCGCTCAGCAGGCCGCACGCCGCGGTCGCCGGGCGGATCCTTACGCCCGACGCCGCGGCCCGGCTGGCGCCGGGCCGCGCGATGCGCTGCGTAACGCTCACTGCGTGCCGGTTGCCTTCGCAGCCAAGTCGAGGAGCTGGCGGGCCACCTCCGACGTGGCCTGCTTCTGCTTGATCGCCGGGGCGACGATTTGCTTCCACGGCGTGAAGTCATCGATCGTGGTGATGTGCACGCCGTTGCGAACCAGGAGCTGCTGCTGCTCGGCCTGCGTGTTTGCCGCGCCGGCGATGTGCTGCCGGACCATCTCGAGCCCCGCGCGCAGCATGACGTCCTGCTCCGGCTTCGTCAGCTTTTCCCAGGCGCCCTGATTGATAAACACCGGCAGCCAGATCATGTACAAGTTGTACATTGTGAAGTATTTCGCGACCTCATACACTTTCAAGGAAATCGTCTGACTCGTCGAGAGATTGGCGGCCTGCACGGTGTGCGTCAGGAGCGCCTGATACAGCTCGGAATTGCTCAGCACCGGCGCCACCGCGCCGAATAGTGGCAGGAACGTCGTGCCCGTTCCGCCCGCGGTCCGAATCTTCATCCCGCGAAGATCCCCGGGACCCGTCACCGGCCTCGTGCTCGGCAGCTCCTTCCACGTGTACGGCAGAGCCGCGATAAACACGACGCCTTCTTTGCTGAAGACCGACCGGTAGTACGCGTTGACGGCGTCGTTGGCCCCGATCGCCGACGCCTGCTTCCAGCTGGTGACCACGTACGGCCAGCCCAGCGCGTCAATCCCCTGAATAAGGCTCGTCCAGAAGCTCACCGCCGCCAGCCCCATGTCGACGGTCCCGGAGCGAAGCGCGGTCACGATGGTCTTTTCGGTCGCCAGTTGAGCGTGCGGGTAGACCGTGATCTGCACGGCGCCGCTAGTATTCGCGGCGACCAGACGCGCGAAGTTGTTGAGGGCCAGCGTGCCGGGGTCCGAATCGGGCAGCACATCAGCCAGGTTGAGCGTGATCTTGGTGGACACGGGGGATGCGGTTGACACGGCACCGTATCCCGCGCCAGCAACGATCAGCAGCACCGCGAGCAACATCGCAACCAACCGACGACCGCCGGGACACGTCATTAAGATCACCGCCCCTCGCTCTGAGATCGTGAACCTACGAGTCCTCGAGCATCGCCACAACGCGGGCCGGGCCAGCCTCCGCGCCGTCCACCACGATGGGAAACGCGATCGCTGTGCACCGGCGCCCGCGAATGGCTGCGAGATTCGCCAACCCATGAATCGCGAGAATCCCCGCGCCGAGCAATATTTTCAGCGTCTCGTGGCCGAAGCCGGGGCGCCGGATGGCGCGCGGCACATCGAGGCTGGAGGCATCGATGCCGACCGCGCGCACCTGCCGATGCACCAGCCATCGAGCCGCCTCGCTATCCACATACGGGTGATGATCCCTGTATCTGGGCGTGCCCACATATTCAGACCACCCGGTCTCGAGAAAGACCATGTCTCCTGCGCGGACCGCCTCGCTGCGTTCCAGGTCGCCGGCGGTGATCGGTGCATCATCACCCTTCCGCACGTCGAGGGCCACGGCGGGCCCAAAGAACTGGGCAAGGTCGATGTCGGCGATGGTGCGTCCTCCGGGGACCAGATGCAGCGGCGCATCGACGTGGGTCCCGGCGTGGGCCCCCAGCACGATTTCCATCGCATTGATGCCATCACGGGCGATCGAGCGCACCGCGCGCATCCGCACGGTCACCTCGGGCGCGTCCTCAGCGCTGCCGCCCATCATGCCCGGTCGAAAGACCTGGGACAGGTCGATCAGCCTCATTCGCTCACCGAATGGAGACCGCGGCCGCCCGTCACTCTCTTCACCCCCGCGACGTTCGCGGAGTTGCCGGGCACGAGCAACCGCCTGGCGGCTGCGGCCGCCTTCACGACAAGTGACGCCACCTGCGGCCGCTCGTCGGCCCCATGCTGGTGAATCGGGAAGGCCACACTGAGCGCCGTATGAATGCCGCCGGCGTTGGCGACGTACGCGCCAATACCCATCATGCCCGCTGCGGATTCCTCATTCGAGATGGAGTACCCGCGCTTGACCGTCCGGTCCGCGTCCGCACGCAGCGCGGCCGGATCCCGGAGCGTGCGGGGACCGATCCCCGGTGCACGGCCGGCGGCATCCAGCATGCTGCCGATGAGGACGTCGCGTTCGGCACCGGGCAGCGCGGCGAGTATCGCTTTCCCCATGGCCGACGCGTGGACATATTGTCTGTCGCCGGGTCGGACGACGAGGCGCAGACGGGGCGATCCTTGATTGACCGTGAGGAAGACGACACGATTGCCCTGGAGCATGCCGAACTGGGCGGTGCTCGCGGTCCGCTGCGAGAGATCGCGGATGATGTGCTGCACAACCCGGGCCAGCGCGGCGCCGGAGAACCGGTTGCCCAACGCATAGGCGGCCGGGCCGACGTAGTAGCAGCCACGCTCTCTGTCCGCGACTACGAAGCCCGCATCGCGTAGGGTCGCAAAGAGCCGGGACGCGGTGGATTTGTTGACCTTGAGCCGGCGGGCCACGTCGCTGACGCGAAGTCCTCCGTCTTCGTCCGCTTCTAGAAAGAGGCTCAGGATCTTCGCGGCTCTGTGGACCGACTCGACCAGCCTGGGTTGTTGCCGTATGAGCAACAGCGTTGCCTCCACGTCAACTGATTTGACGAGGACCGACGAAAATCCTGCCGCGAGAATCGTTGTGGACAAAAGGTGCCTGTGCGGCCAATACATGGAGAAACTGTGTATGACTCTCCCTATAGTATCAACCCGTAGTTTCCTAGCGCGGCACGAGGAATTTCATGCGGCTTTCGGCAACAGATCGCGGACGGTCGCGCGCAGGGCGGTGAGGATGACGCTGATGGCGTGCTGTCCGACCTCGGTCAGCTGGTAGCGGTAGGTGCCGGTGATCTTTCGAATCACGCTGTGTGCGCGCAGCAGGCGCAGCTTGCGGCTGACTCATGCCGAGCACCGTCGTTTCTCTCGCACCTCGTACGCCGGGGCAGCGAAGGCCACGCTCTGCAGATCCCGATTGCGAAAGCCGTTCAACGTGACTCGGGGACCAGGACAACAGTCAATAATCACGAACACATTTCCGCATAGTCGGTCCTGCCTTCCGCACTACGCCGTTTCAAACACCGAAAAAAGGGGCTTCTATGCTGATCGCAGACGGCCACCTCGATATCTCGATGAATGCGCTGCAGTGGAATCGCGATCTCCTCACGTCTGTGTACACCATCCGGGCGCAGGAAGCTTTTACACCGGGAAAGGGACGCGGGCAAGGGACCGTCGCTTTTCCGGAAATGCGTCGAGGGCGGCTCGCGCTGAGCTTTGCGACCCTCATCGCGCGGTCAACGGGGCAGACGAAGCCTCACATCGACTTCCCCACATCGGTTCAAGCATATGCGACAGCGAAAGGGCAGTTGGCCTATTACCGAGCGCTGGAGCGCCAGGGGCACGTTCGCATCGTCCAAACGATTGAGCAACTCACGCCACACATGGAAGAATGGACCTCCTGGGATGCGGACACGTCTTCCGATCAAACGCGACCCACGCCGCCGCTGGGCTTTGTCCTCAGCATGGAAGGCGCGGATCCGATCCTGGAACCGGCGCAGCTCTCGGAATGGTGGGAAGACGGCCTTCGACTTCTCGGGCTCACCCACTATGGCCCGGGGCGGTACGCGGGAGGAACCGGCACCGAAATTGGATTGACGGACTTGGGCGTTGCACTCTTGCCGGAGATGGGGCGCCTCGGTATGATTCTGGACCTGACGCATTGTTCGGATGAAGCCTTCTGGCAGGCGCTGTCACGTTACGGCGGCCCGGTCATCGCGAGCCACAACAATTGCAGGTCACTCGCCCCGCACCAGCGGCAGTTCTCAGACGACCAGATCCGGGCCATCGTCAAGCGAAACGGCGTAATCGGCGTCGCGCTCGATTGCTGGATGATCAAGGCGGGATGGCGGCACGGCGACGATAACACGGGCATCGGCCTAGCGGACGTCGTCGCCCACATCGACCACATCTGCCAGATTGCCGGATCGGTCCGCCACGTCGCCATTGGCACCGACCTGGACGGCGGGTTCGGACGGGAGGGATCTCCCGCCGACCTCGACACCATCGCCGATCTTCAAAAAATCCCCGACCTGCTCAGGGGAAAAGGGTATAGCACCGATAACGTCGCGGCCGTGATGCACGGCAATTGGATGCGACTCCTCTCGGGAGCGTGGCACGAGTCGGCGACGGGGCGCTAGCGCCCGCGAACCCGCGGATCCAGGACGTCCCGCAGTCCGTCGCCCAGGAGATTGAGCCCCAGCACGCAGATCACGATCGCGAGTCCGGGGAACATCGTCAACCACGGCGCCTGCAGCATGTAGTCCCGTCCGCTGCTTAGGATATTGCCCCACGATGCCACCCCCGGCGGCTCTCCCACCCCGAGATAGCTCAGGGCGGCCTCGGCCAGCACCGCGTCGGCAAATGTTGCCGTGCTTTGGACCAGCACCGCGGACAGCGTGTTCGGCACGATGTGCAGGAATGCGATCCGCGCCTGGGACGCGCCGGCCGACTTCGCGGCCTCGGCAAA
>DASYZR010000045.1 GCA_035945995.1 bacterium | reverse complement strand
CGGGCCCGCCTCGACGCTTTCACCGCCCGGCGCGCCGCGGCGCCGGCCGCCTAGTCTTCCTCGCCTTCGAGATTGCGCTCGAGCTTCCGCTTCACGCGCTGCAGCGCGTTGTCAATCGACTTCACGTGACGGTGCAGTTCGGTCGCCATCTCCTGGTACGACTTGCCTTCCAGGTAGGCGGTGAGGACGCGACACTCGAGGTCGCTCAGGTTCTTGCGGATGCGCTCCCGCATCGTCTGGGAGGCTTCCTGGTTGATGACGAGCTCCTCGGGGTCGGACACCTTGATGCTGCTGATCACGTCGAGGAGCGTCCGGTCGGAATCCTCGTCGTAGATCGGCTTGTTGAGCGAGATATACGAGTTGAGCGGGATGTGCTTTTGCCGGGTGGCGGTCTTGATGGCGGTAATGATCTGGCGGGTGATGCAGAGCTCGGCGAACGCGCGGAACGACGACAGCTTCTCCCGCCGAAAATCGCGAATCGCCTTGTACAGACCGATCATGCCTTCCTGGATGATGTCTTCGCGATCGGCCCCGATCAGGAAGTACGCCTTGGCTTTGACGCGGACGAAGTTGCGGTACTTGTTGATCAGGTATTCGGCGGCGAATTCATCGCCGCCCTTCGCGCAATCGACGAGCTGTTCATCCCCCATGTCTTGATAACTCGGTACCGCCGCCGCCACCTTGCGCGCAACTACCACAAGTCTCGCCTCCGCCCGAAGTGTCGTCCTGGGGTGTGGGATACTACGGTCTGCGCTGGCTGGCTGTCGCATAGAAGAACGGGGCGTCGGAGATCCGATGGTGTCGGACGACCGTCCTGCTCCCCCCTGGGCACCGCTTCTGGCTGTTGCCGCAAGTTACACACATTATACAACTGCACATTGCGGAGTCAATACACGGCGCGAAATCGACGCCGACGTCGCAGGCTACGTCACGGCGGCGAGACGCGCCCGTCAACACGCGCCCCGGCCGGACGCGCGCCCCCCGACGGCGGGCGCCGCCTCGTCCGCGGGACGCACGCGCCGCGCCACCTCGTACAGGAGGAGCGCCGCGGCGACCGAGACGTTGAGCGACCGGATCCGTCCGTGCAGCGGGATGGAGACCAGCCGGTCGCAGCGCTCACGGACGAGCCGGTGCAGCCCGCGTCCTTCCGCGCCGACGACGAGCGCGACCGGCGGCTCGAGGGCGCCGGCATCGTACCGCTCGCGGGCCTCGGGATCCGCGCCCACAACCCACACCCCCGCGGCCTTCAGCCGTTCAAGCGCCGCGGCCATGTTCCCCACGCCCGCGACGGCCACATGCTCGGTGGCGCCCGCCGCGGCGCGCGCCACCGCCGGCGTCAACCCGGCCGCCCGGCGGCGCGGCACGACCACCCCGTGCGCGCCGGCCGCCTCCGCCGTGCGGATGACCGCCCCGACGTTGTGCGGATCTTCCACCCCATCGAGCAGGATGAGAAACGGAGCCTCACCGCGGCCGCGCGCCACCGCGAGGACGTCGTCGAGCTCGACGAGCGCCTGAACGCCGGCAAGCGCCGCGACGCCCTGGTGCGGCAGGCGGCCGGCCAGGGCGGCGAGCCGACGGGGATCGACGGGCTGGACCGGAATGCCGCGCCGGCGCGCGGTCTCGACGATGTCCTGGAGCGGGCCGGCGCCGTGCGCCGTGCGGGACACCAGCACGCGATAGACGGGCCGGCCGCCGCGGAGCGCCTCGAGGACCGCGTGGCGCCCGACGAGCGCCGTCTCCGCGGCTACCGCACGCGCCACTTGAATCCGGCGGGCGTATCCTCGAGCAAGATGCCGAGTTCCGACAGATGCGCCCGCACGCGGTCGCCGGTGGCCCAGTCTTTGCGCCGTCTCGCCTCGACGCGTCCGCGTGCGATGTAGTCCACGAGTGCCGGCCCCGCCTCTCCCGGCGCCCCGCCGTCCGGCCGCCGGCCGGGATCGAACAGGTCGGGCCGCTCGTGCGAGAGTTTGCGGGCGAGATCGCGCAGGCCGGCAGCCTGCACGGGCGTCAGCGATGTCTCGAGCCGCAGCCCGAGGACGTCCGCCAACTCGCTGAGGACATCGAGCGCCGCCCGGACGGCGTCGGCCGCGTCGGGCGACAGCGGGGTCCTCCGCCGGACCGCCGCATCCGTGACGCGATTCAGCGCCGCGGCCAGGTCGAACAGCGCCGCCAGCGCGCCGGGCGTGTTGAAGTCGTCGTCCATGGCGGCCTCGAAGGCCCCGCGCGTCGCAGGAACGGCGCCCGCGAGCGCCTGCACGACGGGGTCCGGGACCGGAATCCCGCCGGCCGGGGCAGCCTTCGCGGCCGTCAGCAGGTCGGCCGCGGTTTCGCGCGCGGTCCGCAGCCGCTCGGCGCCGCCGGCCGCCGCCGCGAGTGCCTCGTCGCTCCAGGTCAGAGGATTCCGGTAGTGCGATGAAAGGAAGAACACCCGCAGCGTGTCGGCATGATAGCGATCCAGCGCCTCGCGGATCGCGATGATGTTCCCGAGGTGGCGCGTCATCTTCTCCGGCCCGCCGGTCAGGCGCAGGAGGCCGTTGTGCACCCAATAGCGCACGAAGGTCTTGCCGGTGTAGCCCTCCGACTGCGCGATCTCGTTCTCGTGGTGCGGGAACACCACGTCCTGGCCGCCCCCGTGAATATCGAGCTGCGGGCCGAGATACTCGATCGACATCGCGGAACACTCGATGTGCCAGCCCGGCCGCCCCGGGCCCCAGGGGCTCTCCCACGCCGGCTCGCCGGGTTTCGCGGCCTTCCACAACACGAAGTCCATCGGGTGCTGTTTGTGCGGATCGACGTCGACGCGCGCCCCGGCCATCATTTCGTCGAGCGACCGGCCCGAGAGCCGTCCGTACCCGGGGAACGCGGCCACGCGGAAGAAGACGTCGCCGCCGGCGGCGTAGGCCAACCCGCGGGACTCGAGGCCGCGAATGATCTCGATCATCTTCGGGATGGCCCGCGTCGCGCGCGGATACACGTCCGCGGGCCGGACGCCGAGCGCGCGCATTTCCTCGAGGAAGCGCGCGGCGTAGCGTTCCGCCAGCGCCTCGATCGTCGTGCCCTCGGCGGCGGCGGTCTCGATGATCCGGTCTTCGATGTCGGTGAAGTTCTGCACGTACCGAACCCGGTAGCCGCGGTAGACCAGGTACCGGCGAATGACGTCGAACACGACATACGACATCGCATGCCCGACGTGCGATGGACCGTAGAGGTTCGGTCCGCAGACGTACATGCGCACTTCGCCGGCACAGACGGTCTCGAACGGTTCCTTCCGGCGGGCCAGCGTGCTGTAGACTCGGAGCGTCACCGGGAGCGGTCTCCCGCGGGCCAGATCCATTGATGCGGATCGGACGGCAGACGCCGGACCGACACAATACGGATCACGGCGATGAGATCCCACCGCCACCGGCTGCGCCACGTCCAGGGATCCGTCTCGAGCGTGCGGCTCAACTCGTAGACCCGGCCCCGCTCGCTCAGCACGCGGACGTACACCGCGTCGCGCTCGAACCGGCAGCCAAAGAGCCTCACCACCCGGTGGAATTCGGAGCCCCGCCAGAACCCGGCCGGCCGCGACGCGGGTTTCCCGGGCGCCGACTCGACGACCACGGGCTCGTCGGTCACCGACTCTTCGATCAGGATCGGCAGCAGGTTGCGGCGCGGCCGGACGAACCGGCCGTTAATCCACCGGCCGGGCACGTCCTGCTTGAGACGCGTTCCCCGCCTCATCACACGCCGTCCCGACCCGGCTCCAGACTGGCCACGGCCTGCGCCGCGATGCCCTCCTCGCGCCCGATCGCGCCCATGCCTTCCAGCGTCGTCGCCTTGATGCTGATGCCGGCGGGATCGGTTCGGAGCGCCCGGGCCATGGCCGCCCGCATCGCGTCCACGTGCGGCGCGAGGCGCGGCGCCTCCGCCAGCACGACGACGTCGACGTGGCCGGCGCGCCAACCCCGCTCGGCGAGGAGCGCCCGGACGCGGTCCAGCAGTTCCATGCTGTCGGCGCCGGCGTAGGCCGGATCGTTCGGGGGAAACAGCCGGCCGATGTCGCCGCATCCGGCCGCTCCGAGGAGCGCGTCCATTACGGCGTGGGCGATCACGTCGGCGTCGGAGTGGCCGTCGAGCCCTCGCGACGCCGGGATCACCACGCCGCCCAGCACGAGCGGCCGCCCGGGCACCAGGCGGTGCGCGTCGAAGCCGATCCCGACGCGCGGTGCGGGCGTGGGCGGCTCGTGACGCCGCAGCAGCGCCTCGGCCAGCGCCAAGTCGTCGGGCACGGTCACCTTGAGATTGAGGGCCGCCCCCGGGACGAGCCGCACCGGCCGTCCGAGGTTCTCCACGAGCGCCGCGTCGTCGGTTCCCCGGAATCCCGTCCGCTCCGCCTCCCGATGCGCCGCTTCGAGCACGCTCCGCCGAAACGCCTGCGGCGTTTGGATCCGAAACAGGCCGGCGCGGTCGATCGTCGTGCGGACCCACCCGTCGGCCGCGCGCTTCACCGTATCGTCGACGGGGATCGCGGCGGTGGCGGCGCCGCCCTCGGCCGCCGCGGCGGCGACCGCCTCGATCAACGGCACTGGCACGAGCGGACGGGCACCGTCGTGGACGACCACGATCTCCGGCCCGGCCGGCAGCGCGGCCAGCCCCTGGGCCACCGACGCCTGTCGATCGGGCCCGCCGGGCACCACCGCGGCGGCCTTCCGACCGGCCACGCGGCGCGCGAGACCGGCAACGGCGTCGACCGCCTCCGCCGGCGCCGCGACGACGATCATCCCGACGGAGGGCGCGGCGGCGAGCGCCCCGAGCGCGTACTCTAGAAGGGGACGGCCTCCCAGCGGCACCAGCGCCTTCGGCCCGTCACCGCCGAACCGCTCGCCCCGGCCGGCCGCCGGGACGACCGCCGCCACGCCGGGTCCGGCGATCACCGGGGGGCACCGTTTCTCTCGAGCGATTTGGGACGTGCGAAGATCATGCGGCCGGCGGCGGTTTGGAGCACGCTCGTCACGACCGTCTCGAGCGTCTCGCCGATGTACTTCTTGCCGCCCTCGACGACGATCATCGTCCCGTCCTCGAGGTATCCTACCCCCTGCCCGGGCTCCTTGCCGTCCTTGATCAGATGGACGGTCAAGTCCTCGCCGGGCAGCGTCACCGGCTTGATCGCGTTTGCCAGCTCGTTGACGTTGAGCGCGCGGATGCTTTGAAGGCCGGCAACCTTGTTGAGATTGTAGTCGGTGGTCACGATCGCCGCGCCGAGCGCAACGGCGAGGCGCGTGAGCTGCGCGTCGACCGGCTCCCCCGGCGGCGCGTCGCCGTCATCGTACACCTCCACCATGCGGAGCTCCCGTTGCATCGTATCGAGGACATCCAACCCGCGCCGCCCGCGGTTGCGGCGAAGCGTGTCTCCGGAATCCGCGATGTGCTGCAGCTCGGCGAGCACGCTGCGCGGCACCAGCAGCGGTCCTTCCAGAAACCCCGCCCGGCAGATGTCGGCGATGCGCCCGTCGATGATGGCGCTCGTGTCGAGCAGCTTGGGGGACCCCGCCGGCCGGCGGCTGCGGCGCTCGCGGCTCATCCGCTCGACCATGTGCGCGAATGCCGCGGGCGCGTCGTCCCGCCGCTGAAGCCCGAGGTGGAGACCGAGATAGCCGAACGCCAGCACCGCGGCGATGGGGAGAATGTATTCGCCGATCACCGGCACGCGCTGCAGGGGAAGGCTGACGAGAAAGGCCACCAACAGGCCGGCAACCAGCCCGATCGCTCCGGAGACGACGTCACGCAGCGGCACCTCGCCGAGACGCCGGAGCGCCCGGCCCATCGACTCGACGAACCATCTCGCGATGGGCTGCGACAGGAGGGCCCCGGCCGCCGCGCCGAGTTCGACGCCGATGACCAGCACGGCGAGATGGAGACCATCGCCGCCCCGTTGCACGATCAGCGGACGGAACGTCTCCGTGACCTGATACCCGATGAGGGCGCCGAGCACAAGACCGACGCCACGAATGAGCCGGCGCATCTCGCCGCTATCATAGCACGCGCCCGGTATTTCTTGACACTGTCGCGGCGGGGTGCCTATAATGGCAGCGCGTTGGGGCCCTGGGGGGTGCGCGGTTCATGAAAGAGACGAGCCTGTCGTTTCAGGCGCAGGTCGACGAATACCTCGTTCGCCATCGCAGCGTCCTCGACGTGGTCACAAAGCTTCAAGAATCCACCGCCCGGGTCAACCGCGCCATCGCCAAGGCCGTCACCACGTGCGGGTGCATCTCTGTCACGGCGACCAAGCAGCAGTTTCCCGCCGACGTGGGGCTCGCCGAGCTCCGGCAGTATCTGCATACGCATCTCGACGGCAGGTTGTGCGAACGGTGCACCGAGGCGGTGGAGTCGGAGATCGGCTCCGAATTGTTCTACATCGCCGCGCTGTGCAATCTCCTCGATCTGGACCTCATGGCGATTCAGAAGAAGGAACACAGCCGGATCAAGAGCCTCGGCATTTTCAATTTGAAATAGCGGGGTCTCCGCGGCAGATACGGAGCGCCTACGTGACGAGGCGCTCGAGCGCTTCCGCGACGTGCTCGACGCCGGCGAGCTCGAGGCCCGCCGGCATCTCATCGATCGCCGCCAGGTTCGCGCGCGGGAGAACGAGGCGCCGGAATCCGAGTTTCGCCGCCTCGGCTATGCGGCGGTCGATCTGGCTGACGGCGCGCACCTCGCCCCCCAACCCGACCTCGCCGACCGCGACGGCCGCCGCGTCGACCGGCCGGTCGCGGTGACTGCTCGCCACGGCGACCGCGACGCCCAGGTCCGCGGCCGGCTCGTCCACCCGCACCCCGCCGGCCACGCTCACGTACACGTCGTGCGCCGACAGATGCAGTCCCGCGCGCTTCTCGAGCACGGCGAGCAGCAGCAGCAGGCGGTTGTAGTCGATCCCTGCCGCGGTCCGGCGCGGCATGCCGAACGGTGTGCGCGTCACCAGCGCCTGGACCTCCAGCAGCAGCGGCCGCGTGCCCTCGATCGCGCAGACGACCGCGGACCCGGACGCCCCGTCCGGCCGCTCCGCAAGGAATAGCGCCGACGGATCCGCCACTTCGGTGAGCCCGCGCCCCGTCATGGCGAAGATGCCGATCTCGTTGGTCGAGCCGAACCGGTTTTTGGTCGCGCGGAGCACCCGATACGCGTGGTGCCGCTCGCCTTCGAAGTACAGCACCGTGTCGACCATGTGCTCCAGCACTCGGGGCCCGGCGATCGCGCCCTCCTTCGTCACGTGCCCGATCACCAGCACGGCCGGGCCGCCTTCGACCTTCGCGACGCGCAGCAGATCGCCGGTGCACTCCCGGATCTGGCCGACGCTTCCCGGCGCCGCCATGATGTCGGCGCGGTAGACGGTCTGGATGGAATCTACGACGACGAGCGCGGGCCGCACCCGGCCGGCGTGGGCGATGATCTGGTCGAGATCGGTCTCCGCAAGGACCAGAAGGCTCGGGGCGTCGACGCCCAACCGGGAGGCGCGCATCTTGGTCTGGCGGACGGATTCCTCTCCGGAGACGTAGAGCACGGATGGACGGTCGGCCCCGGCGGCCAGGTGCTGCGCGATCGCGAGCGCGAGCGTAGATTTTCCGACGCCGGGGTCACCGCCGATCAAGACGAGCGATCCAGGCACGACGCCGCCGCCCAGCACGCGATCCACCTCGGCGATGCCGGTCCGGACGCGCGCGGCCTCGTCGAGGACCACGTCCGTGATCGCCACCGGCGCCGCGGCGGACCCGCCGGCCGGCCGCGCGCCGGCGCGGGCTGGGCCGCCGACGCGCTCTTCGATGAAGCTGTTCCATGTGGAACAACCGGGACAGCGCCCGAGCCACTTGGTCGACTCGTAGCCGCACGCCTGGCAGACAAACACAGTGCGGGTGGCCTCGCCGCCTCCGCCCACGCGGGTGGTTTTCGCCATCGCCCTCCTCCCCGATGCTCCGGCGCCTCCCCGCGGGGGGAGCGTGACCGGAGGCATGCGACGGCCCGGGCGGTAAATCCCGGGCCGTCGCGGCCACGTGCCTGTCCCCGACCTTGTCGGGGGCCTGTCCCCGCCTTGTCGGGGGCCTGTCCCCGGCTTTGCCGGGGATTACGAGCCCTTGTCGACCGTGACCGGCTCCCGCTTCTTCTCGAAGACCAGCTCGTTGTCGTGCGCGTCGATCACGATCTCGTCGCCCGAGCTGAATCGGCCCCGTAGCATCGCGTCCGACAACGGGTCTTCCACGAGCCGCTGAATCGCCCGCCGGAGCGGCCGCGCGCCGTACTGCGGATCGAACCCTTCCTTGGCCAGCAGGTCCCGCGCGGCGTCCGTGATGGCGAGGCCCATGCCCTGGCCCCGGATCTCGCGCCGCACGCGGTCCATGAGAATGTCGACGATCGCCGCGATCTGATCGCGGGACAGGGGCCGGAACACGATGATCTCGTCAACGCGGTTCAGGAACTCCGGCCGGAAGGTGCGCCGAAGCTCTTCCATCACGTGCCCCTTCATCTTCTCGTACTGGCGCTGCGCGTCGAGCTCGAGGTCGGCGGTACCCCGGAAGCCGAGGCCCGCGCCCTCGCGCTGGATCTGCGGCGCGCCCACGTTGCTCGTCATGATCACGACGCAGTTCTTGAAATCGACCGTGCGGCCCTGGGCGTCGGTGAGCCGGCCGTCCTCCAGGATCTGGAGCAGCACGTTGAAGATCTCGGGGTGCGCCTTCTCGATCTCGTCGAGGAGCACCACCGAGTAGGGCCGGCGGCGCACCTGCTCGGTGAGCTGGCCGCCCTCCTCGTAGCCGACGTAGCCCGGGGGAGCCCCGACGAGCCGCGATACGGTGTGCCGCTCCGTGTACTCGGACATGTCGATCCGGACCACCGCATTCTCGTCGCCGAAAAGAAACTCGGCGAGGGCGAGCGTCAACTCGGTCTTGCCGACGCCGGTCGGCCCGAGGAAGATGAACGATCCGATCGGGCGCCGGGAGTCCTTGAGCCCCGCGCGCGCGCGGCGCACCGCCCGCGAGACCGCCGTCACGGCCTCTTCCTGGCCGACGATCCGCTTGTGGATCACGTCCTCCATCTTGAGGAGCTTTTCGGTCTCCTCCTCCACGAGGCGCGTCACCGGAATCCCGGTCCAGCTCGACACGATGTCCGCGATGTCGTCGGCCGACACGGTGGTGATGTCGCGGCCCTTGTCGGTCTTCCACGAACTCTCGAGCTCTTCGAGCTTCTGCCGCAGCACCTTTTCCTTGTCGCGCAGACCCGCGGCCTTCTCGAAGTCTTGATTCTTGATCGCTTCTTCCTTTTCGCGGCGCGCCCGGTCGGCCTTTTCCATCGCCTGCCGCACTTCTTGCGGCAGGAAGCTGGCCTGCAGCCGGATCTTGCTCGCCGCCTCGTCCATCAGGTCGATGGCCTTGTCGGGCAGGAACCGGTCGGAGATGTACTTGTCGGCGAGCTGCGCCGCGGCGACGAGCGCATCGTCCCCGATCTTGACGCCGTGGTGCGCCTCGTACCGCTCCCGGAGGCCGCGCAGAATCTCGACCGCCTGGTCGACGTTGGGCTCGGAGACGAGAATCGGCGCGAACCGCCGTTCGAGCGCCGCGTCCCGCTCGACGTATTTCCGGTACTCGTCGAGCGTCGTGGCGCCGATGCACTGCAGCTCGCCGCGCGACAGCGACGGCTTGAGAATGTTGCTGGCGTCGATCGCGCCTTCCGCGGCGCCGGCGCCGACGAGCGTGTGCAGCTCGTCGACGAAGAGGATGACCTCGCCCTGCGCCTTGCGGATTTCTTCCATGACCTTCTTCATCCGCTCTTCGAACTCGCCGCGGTACTTCGTGCCCGCGACGAGCGCGGCGAGATCGAGCTGCACCACGCGCTTCGAGCGCAGCACCTCGGGAACGTCGCCCCGCACGATGCGCTGCGCGAGACCCTCCGTGATCGCCGTCTTCCCCACGCCCGGTTCTCCGATGAGCGCCGGGTTGTTCTTCGTGCGACGGGACAGCACCTGGATCACGCGCTCGATCTCGCGCTCGCGCCCGATGACGGGATCGAGCTTGTTCTCGCGCGCCAGCTTCGTCAGGTCGCGGCCGAACTCGTCCAGCGTCGGCGTCTTGCTCGCCTGCTTGGTGTAGGAGGCCGTGCCCTCCTCGCCGAGGAGATAGACGACCTGCGACCGGACACGCTCGAGGTCCGCCCCCATCGCCTCGAGCACGCGGGCAGCCACCCCTTCACCCTCGCGGATCAGGCCGAGGAGCAGGTGCTCCGTTCCGATGTAGTTGTGGCCGAGCCGGCGGGCCTCGTCGAGCGCGAGCTCGAGCACCTTCTTGGCCCGCGGGGTGAACGCCACTTCCTCATACGGCGTCCGCTCGCCGCGGCCGATGGCGCTCTCGATCTCCGCCCGGACCCGCTCGGGATTGATGTTGAGAGACTCGAGGACCTTGCTGGCGACGCCTTCGCCCTCGCGGATGATCCCGAGCAGGATGTGCTCCGTGCCGACCGCGCTGTGGTTCAGCCGTTTGGCTTCTTCCTGCGCCAGGATGATGACGCGGCGTGCGCGCTCCGTGAAACGTTCAAACATCCCGCGGCCGACCCCCTCTCTGCCCGAGCCCCATGTGCGCCCTCTGCTGCGTTGTCGGCATCGTCCTATCTCCTACGATTACGATCCGCTTCACGTCCATGTTCACACCCGGGGCTCGGCGCCGTGCATCTGAACCCCGAACTGCCCGGCAGAGTCTGGGAAGGATACCCCCGCCCTCCCACTGGTGATACGCCGCGGTGCTCCCGAAGATTCCGTGAAGAGTCTCCCCCATGCTGGCCGGCGAACCCGCCCGCCGGCGTCCTCTTTCTTCGCCCGTCTTCGGACTCCTGCCGCTGCACGGTCTTCGCACCGCGCCGGCCGTGTAGTCCTATTCTTTCCCCGCTGCGTCATCAGGCAGACTCGGTGGTCCGACCTCTCCGCGGACACGGCGCAGGGGGTCCTATGTGCGGGTACCGGGGGGTCTTGCAGGGTGGAGCGGCGGGTCAGGCCGGGTGATGCGATGCCGCGTGGATCACTCGCGCGCCGGCGGTTCTAGCGCTTGATCCCCTTGATCGTATACTTGATTGTTCCCGCCGGCGCGTGCACCGTGACGGTTTCGCCCTTCCGCTTGCCGAGCACGGCGCGCCCGACGGGGGACTCGTTGCTTATCTTGTCGTGCGACGGGTCGGCTTCCGGGGACCCCACGATGGTAAACGTCAGTTCCTCGCCGGATTCGTCCACGAGTTTGAGCGTGCTGCCGATCGACACGACGTCCGATCGGACGTCGTGGTTGTTGATGACCTTGGCGTTCCGGAGCATCCCCTCGAGCGTCAGGATCCGCCCCTCGGTGAACGCCTGCTCGTTCTTCGCGTCCTCGTATTCGGAGTTCTCGGACAGGTCCCCGAACTCTTTCGCCTGCTTGATCCGTTCGGCGACTTCCTTTCGCTTGACCGACTTGAGGAACTCCAGTTCCTCCTCGAGTTTGCGCAGACCCTCGGGCGTTAGAATGGTTGCCTTCTCGTCCATGCGGCTCAGCTCACCCGACCGGTTCTCACAATTTGGCGGCAATAAGAGGGAACGAGACTGAGGGTTCCCTCAGTCTCGACCTCGGCCCTGAGTATACCGAAGCCGGTCCACGTTGTCAAAGGCGCGGGCCCACCCTCGGAATTCTAGACACGTTCCGCTGAAGCCGGGGCGCTCCGGCGCGCCGCCGGCGGGCGCGGCGGCGCGCTCCGGGCCGCCGTCCGGATCGCCTCGACCTCGTCGTCGGAGATGCGCCGCTCGAACCGGCGCAGGCCCGAGAGCCGGAAGCCGTGCCGGTGCATCAGCGCGTGGATCTCCCGGACGCGGTCGAGATCGAGATCCGCGCCGATGGTGTAGTCCTCGTACCGGCGCTCGAGCGCGAGCAGCATCGTTTCCGCCATGCACGCCTCGCACGTGCCGGGCGGAAACCCGAAATCGAGCCCGAAATCCACCGGCCCCGGCACGTCGATCACCCCGCCGTCGATCACGAGCACGTCGCGCCGCCGCGCATACACGAGCTGCGAGACGTTCCGCGGGCGCGCCACGTCGCAGACCACGGCGCCCGGCCGGAGGTCCTCCGGCTCGATCAGCACGTCGGTCGCCGAGGTCACCGTAAGGACGATCGCGGCGTCCGCGACGGCCTGCCGCACGTCCGAGGTGACCTGGACCTCGGCCGCCCCTTCGGCGCGCAGCCGCCCCGCGAGCGCGTCGAGCGGCCCGCGGCGGCGCGCGGCCAGCACCAGACTCCCGACCTGCGGGGCCAGCAGCCGCGAACACACCGCGCCGATCGAGCCGGTCGCGCCCAGCACGGCGACGCGCGCGCCGCGCGGCGCGATGCCCATCCGGTCCGCCGCGGCGAGCGCGCCTTCCACCGCCGTGGCCGCGGTCAGGCTGTTGCCGGTCGTCACTCCGATGGCCAGTTCGCGCGCCACGGTGACGCCGCGGTCCCCGACGATCTTCGTGAAGGCGCCGAGTCCGAGGATGCCGGCGCCGAGGCGCCCGGCGATCCGCCCCGCCTGCACGAGCCGCCGGTACACGAGCTCCACCGGCGCCTCGAGCAGCACCCGCGGCGTCCAGGGCAGGGCGATGAACCAGCCCTCCGCGCGGGCCCCCGTCGCGGAGACGATGCCCGTGATGTGGGACGCCTCAAACGGCGGGACCGCGCGAAACGCCCGCTCGACGAGCCGGCCGGGAAGGAGACGTGTAAACGGGAACTTCTGCGCGTACTGCTGCACGTAGAGGGGATGGATGACGAAGGCAAAGCGCCCCGGCGCCGCCCCCCCCGCGCCGTCGCGGCTCACCGGCGGCGTGCTCACGATGCCGCCCCGGTCCCGGGCTCCGGCGTCAGCGTCTCCACGCGCGGGCGCACGCCCGCGCGCAGCAGCCAGTCGATGATCTGCGCGGGCGCCATGGTGTCGGTGCGGCTGCCGGAGAGCGCGACGACGATCCCTTCCAGCACGTTGGTGGCAAACGACCGCCCCTCCATCTCGGGTGATGCGGTGATGAGGCGTCGCACGCCGCGCCGGCGGAGGGCCTCGCGGTCGTCGACGGTGATCGTCTGCGTCAACACGGTCTTGCCCGCGAGCGACTCCGGCATGTACCGCCGGATGAAGTGGAAGTCGCCGGCGACGACCTCGGCCCACTCGAACAGTTGCGGGTATTTCGGCGTCACGCGCTCCTGCTTCTCACCGGTCGGGTACAGCCACTGGAACGGCAGGCGTGTAATCACGGGCAGGAGGCACGCGGCCAGGATGCGGACGGTCCCGAGCGTCCGCATCGGAACCGGCAGGCCGAGCGCAAAGTAGAAGTCGCCGAACAGCGTGATCGCACCGGCCTCGGTGAACGCCTCGGCCATGCCGTAGCGATCCACGCTGCTGACGAGCAGCACGCGGCGGCCGGTAAACGACACGCCTGCCGTCCGGGGCAGGTATTCGAGGATCAGGTATTTCTCCCAGGACGCCTTGATGCCGCCGCCGTCGACGACCGGCGTGCGCCGGACGCCGCGCACGAGGCGCGCCGCGTCCCGGATGCGGTAACGCCGGTTGCCGGCCCGGAGGTCGAGATCGATGCCGCCCATGCCGATCGCGTCCACCCGGCCGTCGAGGTCGCGGACCAGCGCTTCGAACCGTCCCATGTCGCCGTCCGTGCCGATGCGCTCGATAACGAACGGCTCGTCGAGGATGACGGTCTCGACCCGCTTGTCGCGCGTGTGGCTGCCCAAGCTCACGCTCACGACCCGCTTCATCGTTCGCGTCGTCGGGCTACCGCGTGAGCCATGACATCCCCCATTGTGATCGGTCGGTCGCCTCCGCGTCTCTGGCGGATCGAGTCTGCCACATGCGGCGTGCGTGTGTTAGACTCACCGGGCCCCCTCTCCTGCGCGGCCCCCGCTCATCCGGCCAGCCCGGGCGCGCCGCCCGCGCTGCGGGCGAGGCGCACCGAACGCACCACCGCCTCGGCCACGACGGCGGCCACGGCGGCTTCGAGCATCAGCCGCTCGGTCCGCACGGCCCCTGTGCCGAGCACGAAGACCGCGTCGCCGTCCACCGACGTGTGCGACGGCGAGACGGTCCGTGCCAGGCCGGTATGGGCGGCAACCGCGAGCCGGACGGCATCGGCCTTGCCGAGCGCCGCGTCCGTGGCCACCACCCCGAGGGTCGTGTGTTCGAACGGACGGCCCGCCGTCGCGATGCCTGCGGCGAGCCGGGACGCCGTCCCCAGAAACGCGCCGGTCTCGGGATCGCGCGCGCCGGCGAGGATGTCGCCGGTGCGCGGGTCGACGACGTCGCCGAACGCGTTCGTGACGACGAGGGCCCCGACCGTGGCACCGCCCGGAAGAGACGCGCTCCACGTGCCGACGCCGGCTTTCATCCGGCTGCGGGCGCCGAGCAATTTGCCGACCGTCGCGCCGGCCCCTGCGCCGACGTTGCCTTCCCCGACCGGTCCGCGCCGCGCCGCGCGGCACGCTGCTTCGCCCATCGCCGCGTCGGGGCGCACGGCGGCGTCACCGAGTCCGAGATCGAACAACACCGCGGCCGGCACGATGGGCACCCGGGCGGCGCCGGTCTGGAATCCGACGCCGCGCGATTCCAGCACACGCACGACCCCGTCGGCCGCGGCAAGGCCGAAGGCGCTTCCGCCGGTCAGGACGATTGCGTGTACCCGGTCGACCACGGCCTCCGGGCGGAGCAGGTCCGTCTCCCGCGTGCCGGGCGCGCCGCCGAGCACCAGCGCCCCGGCGACGGCCCCGGCCTCGCAGAGGACGACTGTGCACCCGGTGAGGTGGCGCGCGTCGGTCGCGTGCCCCACGGCGATCCCCGGCACGTCGGTGATCCCCCGCGGGCCGTCCCCGCCGCCGGTCCGCCGCGCCTCCGGCGTCATCGTCGCTCCTCCATCGCGACCTCCTGCGTCACCTCGCCCGCGACGATCCGCCGTTGCGTCCCGTCGTCGGCGCGGATCAGGAGTGCGCCCGACTCATCGACGCCGGCGGCCAGCCCCTCGACGGTCGCCGCCGCCGTCGCCACGCGGACATACCGCCCGAGGGTCTCCGACCGGGCACGCCAGCGGCCGAGCGCCGCGGCGCCCCCGCCGCGGGACAGTTCTTGGTAGTCGCCGTCGAGGACGCGCAGGAGCGCGCGCAACAGACGCCCGCGGTCCACCGGCCGGCCCAGGACGGCCTGAAGCGACGTCGCGGGGTAGTACGGCCGGTCGGGCAGCGCCTCGGGGGCGACGTTGGCGTTCAGGCCGATGCCTACGACGAGCCAGGCCGGCTCCGCTTCAGAGGCGGGACCGGCCTCGAGCAACAATCCGGCCACCTTGCGGCCCTCGACCAACACGTCGTTGGGCCACTTGAGGCGCGCGCGCAGCCCCGTCATCTCCTCGATCGTCCGGGCCGTCGCGTCGCACGCGGCCAGGCCGATCAGCGGGAACCGGTCGATGGGCAGCGCGGGCCGCAGCACGACGGACAGCCAGATGCCTCCGGCCGGCGACGTCCACGACCGGCCGAGCCGTCCGCGCCCGGCGGTCTGCCGCTCGGCCACGACGACCGTGCCCTCCGGCACCCCGTGTTCGGCGAGGCGCCGCGCGAGCCCGTTCGTCGAAGGCAACGTCTCATACCAGCGAAGGTCCCTGCCGATCACCGCCGCGCCCGGGTCTTCCCATGGCCAGACCGAGGCGCGGTCAGGCGACGCGGCGAGGAGCGCGTCGATGCCGGTGCCGTCGGGGAGGCGCAGGTGCGGGGCCACGTCCGCGAGCGGCACGAGGACGAACGCCCGGCGGGCCAGCTCCGGATGGGGGACCGTGAGGTCGGCCTCGCGAACGACCGCCTCGTCGTAGAGCAGGACGTCCACGTCGATCGGGCGTGGCCCCCATCGCTCGCCGCGCACGCGGCCGAGGGAGCGCTCCACGGCAAGACACCGCTCGAGCAGCGCCCGGGGCGCAAGCGTGGTGTCGACGGCCACGACCTGGTTCAGAAAGGTCGGCTGTCCGGTCCGGCCCCACGGCGCCGTCTCGTAGACCGGCGAGCGGTCCGTCACGCGAAGATCCGGGGCGTCGAGACGGCGGACCGCTTCCCGCAGGTATCCCGCGCGGTCGCCGACGTTCGATCCGAGTCCGAGAAACGCACGCGTCATGCCCGAGGCCGTCCGCGGCGCGCGGTCACGCGCGCCGGCGCCGTGTGACCTCGACGGCCGCGCTCTCGAGCGGCCCGCCCAGCCGGACGTGGGGTTTCCGCACGCTCACCGTGACGGCCTCGACGCGCTCGACGTCGAGCAGCGCGTGCGCGACGGCCTCGGCCGCGGCTTCCAGCAGATGGTACCGGGTCTCGGTCATGGCCGCGCGGATCCGCGCGTACAAGTCTCGGTAGTCGAGCGTGTCGGCCAGCGCGTCGGTATGCCCGGCGCGATGCAGATCCGCCTCGACCGCGACGTCCACCGTGAACACCTGTCCACGTTCCTGCTCCTCCGCGCTCACGCCGTGATGCGCGTAGAAGGCGAGACCGCAGAGGCGGATGCGGTCGCTCACGCCGTCCCGGCGGGGAGGCCGCGGACGATCGCGTCCGTCATCCGCGCCACGCGCGACATCGCGCGCACGTCGTGCACGCGGACGAAGTCCGCGCCGTTGGCGATCGCCACCACGATCGTTGCGGCCGTGCCCTCCAGCCGCTCATGGACCGGGAGGTTCAACACTCTGCCGATGCTCCCTTTGCGCGACGTGCCGATCAGAATAGGGCGGCCGAGCCCCGTCAGGCTGCGAAGACACCGCAACATCGCCATGTTCTGCGCCAGCGTCACGCCGAACCCGTAGCCGGGGTCCACGATGACGCGTGCCGGATCGATCCCGTACCCGGCGGCGGCCTGAAGCCGTTCGGCGAGAAACGTGCCCGTCGCGGCCGTGACATCGGCCGCCGCGCGCCGGTCGTCGCCGTCCATCACGACGAGGGGCACCGCGGCGCGTGCGGCGAGCGGTCCCATCTCGGGATCGCCGCGGAGCGCCGTCACGTCGTTGATCATGACGGCGCCTGCCTCGAGCGCGGCGGCGGCCACCCGGGCCGACGACGTATCGACGCTGACCGGGAGGCCGAGCGGCACGAGCCGGCGGATCGCCGGAATGGTCCGCCGCAGTTCCTCGTCGACCGGCACGGGCGGAGCGCCGGGCCGGGTGGAGCGGCCGCCGACATCCAGCAGGTCGGCGCCGTCCTCCTTCCAGCGGCGGCCGAGAGCCTCCGCGGCGCCCTCGTCGCCGTTGAGTCCGTCGCCGGCAAACGAATCCGGCGTCATGTTGACGATCCCGACGAGAAAGGTGCGCCGGCCAAACTCGAACACGGCCGACCCGCACCGGATGGGCTCGGGATGCGCCCGGCTCGGGGCCTGCGGCCTCACGAGGGCTCCCCGGACGGGCCGACCAGGTCCGCCGCGAGCCGCTCCGGATCGAGCACCTGTCCGGGGTGCAGCGTCCGGAGCCGCAGCGCGGCGACCGGATCGGCCGGCAGCGCCTCTCGCGGGGCGCAGCCGATCAGCTCGCCCGCCGCGATGCCGGCGCCGCGCCGGACCGCGTCGTCCCGCACGCACTCGAAGGCCGTCAGCGGCGGCGTGCGGTGGTAATCGAGGAGGTTCATCGAGACCTGCGCGAGCCCGCGCCGCGGCAGCCACACCCCCATGGCCTGGACGGCGGGCAGGCCGCCGGACGACTCCCGCACGCCGCGCGCGATCGTGCGCGCGACCGCGACGCCGCCAGCCGCGAGATCCACGTTGAAGGCGATCAGGACGCGGCGCGCGCCCACGGCCACCGCGCCCGCCGTGGGATGTACCGCCGCCGGCCCCATGTCCGGCCGCCGCGCCGGCGTCCCGATCTCGGCGCGCAGGCCTTCGAACCCGCCGCGGCGGATCGCCGCGAGCCCGCGGGAGGTGCAGCCGCGGGCGGCGTCGCCGTAGAGGTAGACCGGCAGCCGGAGCTCCGCGGCCGCGTAGGCCGCAAACCGGTGGGCGAGCCCGACGCAGTCCGCCATCGTCGCGCCGTAGAGCGGCACGAACGGCACCACATCGATTGCGCCGATGCGCGGATGCACGCCGTCGTGGTGCGTGAGGTCGATGTCCCGGACGGCCACGGCGGCGACGCGCCTCGCGGCGTCGTACACGGCGTCCGCCCTACCGACAAAGGTCAACACGGTCCGGTTGTGGTCGGGGTCCGAGGACACGTCGAGGAGCCGCGCCCCCGTCTCGCCGCCGGCCGCCGCGGCCAGACGCGCGATGACGCCGGCCCGGCGGCCTTCGCTCACGTTGGGCACGCACTCGATCAGGGGAACGGTGCTCTATTCCTCTCGGGCGTTGGTGATGCGGGAGAAGTGGATGAGCGTCACAGTGTCCTCGAGGCCCACGCGCCGGCTGTAGATGGTAGAGAGAAACTCGAGCAGGTCGGTGTGCTCGCGGGCCGCGGGATTGTCCTTCGCGATCTCACGGGGCGACACGTCCCGCAACAGCTTCGTGTCCACCCGGTCGATCACCGCCGTGAAGATGCGTTGCCGCGTACCGTACTTGTGGCCCACCGTGACCCAGACGATCTGCCCGTCCCGGTACTTGTCGCGCTTGTCGCCCAGCCGAACCGTGAGCGTCTTGGTTCCGTCGCGGAGCGCCGCGGCGAGCAGCGGGGAGTAAAAGTTCAATGCGAGCATGCACCCCTCCGTCCGGCCCGGGTCGTCTCGCGCAGGCGCGACTTGCCGGGCGGGATTTTCCTAGTTTCTGTCCTGCGCCGGGGGTTCCTCCCCCGCGGAACCCGGATGCGTTCCGCAGCGTTTAGAGCGATCAGCAGACGGTCGAGGAGGGACGACACATGCGAACGCTTCCGTACCGGTGGCTTGGCGCGCTCCTCATCATCCTCACCGTGACCGCGGCAGGCGTCGCCCACGGTCAACCCGCTCCGGCACCGGCTCCGGACGGACGCCCGGCGGCGGCACGCACGATCGTGGTCACCGGCCAGGGAACCGTGGAGGCCGTTCCCGATCGGGCCATCATCGCCCTGGCCGTCATCGTCGTCCGGCCCACCGCGCAGGACGCGCAGCGGGAGAGCGCGGCGGCGATGACGCAGATCGTCGGCAAAATCCTGGCGCTCGGTCTCCCGCAGAGCGCCGTGCGCACCACCACCGTGTCGCTCTTCCCGCAGCGGCGGCCGGAGTCCGGCGGGACGGGCCCGATCACCGGCTACCAGGCGGAGAATCGGGTGATCGTCACCCTCGACGACCTGAGCCGCGCCGGTCAGGTCATCGACACGGGGGTGGCGGCCGGCGCGAACGGCGTCGACGGTCTTGAGTGGCAACTGCGCGATCCCACCGGCTACCGTACCCAGGCGCTCCGACTCGCGGTGCAAGATGCCCGGGCCACGGCGACGGCGATCGCGGAGGCGGCCGGCGTCGGCGGCCTCCGGCTTGTCCGGATCGAACAGGCCGGCGCGATCCCGGTGCCCCGCCCCGGGATCGCCATGGCGCAGGTCGCGGCGGGTACGCCGGTCCTTCCCGGAACCGTGCCGGTCGTAATGCAGGTCCGCGCTGTCTACACCTTCTAACGCGGGCCGGGCCGGCGGGCGCAGGCCGCGCTCACTTCAAGACCGGAGCGTACTGCGTCGTCGGCGCGGACTGCCCGCTGGCGGTGACGGTGGCCGCGACCGTGCCGTTCAGGAGGACGCGCACGGTCATCACCTTGTAGCGAAGCCGGGCCTGCACGAACTGAATCGCCAGCGTTCCTTCGGCGGCAAGATTCTTCTTTTTTTCGGCCAGCGGCTGCCCGGGTTTGACCAGGACGTCCCGCACCGTCGCGTCGAGCGTGCCGGCTTTGTCGTCGACTTTGACGTCGGTGACGGTACCGGGCCCGACGACATCCTCGATGAGGTTGCGGGCGAGGACCTGCGGCGACGCCGGAGCAAACAGCGCCCGCTGGCGGGCCTCGTAGGCATGATCCCACGCGAAGAGTCCGGCCGCGATGAGCACCACAAACAGCACGTACCCGGCGACGGGAATCCAATTGGCGCGCTGCCCGCGCCGTCCCCGCAGCGCGCGCGTGGACAGGAACGGTTTGCCGGTCTTGGCCGTGCGCGTCGTCATTCGATCGTCACCACCGCGATGCCCTCGCTTCGCACGAGCGTCCCACGGTAGAGAAACGAAATCTGCCGCAGCGCGGCCCGCTGATCGAACTCGGTCAGCGCCGAAACCGCGTCGATCGGGACAATCACCCGAAACCACCGCAGCGCGGCACTCCCGGCCGTGTGCAGCACGCAGATGTTGCTGACGGTGCCCGTGATCACCAGCGTATCGATGGCACGGCGCCTCAGCTCGTGCTCCAACGCCGTGCCGTAGAATCCATCGTACCGCACCTTGCGCACCACGAGATCGCCCGGCCCGGGGGCCAGCGCCGGCACGATCTCGGCGCCCCACGTTCCGCCGACGGCGTGGCGGCCCCAGATCGCAAATTCAGGATCGTCCTCACCGTGCCAGTCCTGGGTGTAGACGACCGGCAGGCCGTGGGCGTACGCCAGGTCGCGCAGCCGGCCAATCGCGGGAATCGTTGCGGCCGCGGCGGCCACAGAGAGGCTGCCGGCGGGATCTACAAAGTCGTTCTGCATGTCGACGACAATGAGAGCCGTGCCGGCCGCCGCCACATCGACGCGGGCCTCCACCGTGAGGTCGGGAATCTCGATCATTCCCGAGGGAGTTTCCCCGCGGCGCGCGCCCCCTCCTCGCGGCTTCACACGCCCCTGTGCACGGACGAGCGGAGGGGCCGACGCCCTCGCCGCGAATGCCCCCGACGCGGCACCATCGGCCACCGTGACCGTTCGCCAAAGGCGGGGCGCGGACCCGCGTGAGTGACGCTCTGGGAGGTGCGGGGATGCCACAGATCCGAAGAAAGGTCGTCTGGCGGTCCGTACTCGGCGCGGCCCTGATCGCCGTCCTGTTGCCGTCGGCATGGTCGCCAGCGTTTGCCTCTGCAGCGGTCACAGTGACCTTCGTCAACTGGGCGTCAGCCGAACCCGCTACACGCCCCGCGATTCAGGAGGTCATCAGCGCCTTCGAACGTGCCCACCCGGGCGTCCAAATTAAAAGCGTTCCGGTGTCGTTCAGCGATATCCTCCACCAGTTGATCATTCAGACGACGGCCGGCAATCCGCCGGATGTTGCGCAGATCGCCGGCAACGATACCGTGGCCCTGCAGGCGACGGGGGCGCTTCAGCCGCTCGACGGGATCGCGCCGCATGCGTTTCTCGAAAGCCTATATCCCAGCGAGGTGACCCTCGGCAGGTTCGGGGGCGCGCTCTACGCGGTCCCCTGGGTCGTGGCGCCGCTGGGCTTTTGGTACAACCGAACGCTGCTGAAGCAGGCCGGGCTGAACCCTGGGAAGCCCCCGGCCACGTTCGCGGAGTGGATGGACGCAATGCGGGCCGTCAAAGCGAAGGATCCCGGGGTCGTCCCGTTCGGCCTAGATATTACGAATCGCAGCTTTGGGCTGGACGTCAACTGGTCATTCATGCTCGCGTTCGGCGCCCACCCGCTCGGCCCGCGCGCGCCAGATGCAGACACACCGCAGATGACGGCCTACCTGACGTGGGTGCGGACGCTCGCGCGCGACGGTTATACGCTGCCGGGGAAGCTGCTCGGCGAATTCCGGCCGCTCGCCGCTCGAAACGAGCTCGCCTTCGCCTTCGACGGACCATACCTGCGGGGAGTGATCCTAAGCCTCAACAAGGCGATGACGCCCGAGCAGTTGGATGCGACGTGGGGCGTGACGGTGCTACCGGCCGGAAGTGACGGGCGCCACTACACGATTCCCACCGACCACCAGCTGGTCATGTTCAAAGCCGCCAGGGACAAGACGGCGGCGTGGGCGTTCATGCAATACCTGGCATCCGACCGGAGGGCGATCGAAACCTACACCTTGACCTCAGGGGTGATCCCCCCGCTCCGGAATGCGATCACGCTGTTTCCAAAGCAGATGGGGAGTGCCATCGTTCAGGCGTTCGTTAAGGACGTGATTCCGACGGTCGTCCGGCCTGCCTGGGGGCCCATCTATAGCAAGGCGTATCCGGCGATCATGACCGGTGTCCAGCAGGCGGTGAGCGGCACCAGTCCGGTCGGCGACATCGCCAAGCAGATGCAGACCCAGCTGCAGACCGCCTACTGATTCCCGCCGTGGCGGGCCGTGAGGCCGTCGGTCCGGCCATCGCGGGCGCGCTTGCGGCGAGACGCCGGCGCGTCTCCCCGGGCGCCTGGCTCGACGGACTGGTCGTTCCCGCCGTCGCCGTGCTCGCGTTCGTCGTGGCGTATCCGACGGCCCGGGCCCTGCTGCTGTCCGGCTACAATGACCAGCTGCTCGACCCCGAGCACGTCCACTTCGTCGGGGCCGCAAACTACGTTGGACTGTCGCGCGATCCGGTCTTCTGGAGCGCCGTCGCGAACACGCTCGAGTTCACCGCGTCGTCGGTGGCGATCGGATTTCTCCTCGGGCTCGCCCTGGCCGTGCTGACCGAGCGTCTCCCCCCGTCGCTGCGGTGGGTGCGGGGCACGCTGCTCACGCCCTGGGCGATCCCGGTGATCGTCGTCGCATTTCTCTTCCGGTACATGCTGGATCAGCAGGTAGGGATCATCACCTACCTGTTGCTCCGCCTGCACGCGATCGCCGCCGCCGTTCCCTGGCTCGCGTCCGTCCAATGGGCCATGCCGGCCGTGGTGCTGGCCAACGTATGGAGCCAGACGCCGTTCTACCTGCTGATGTTCACCGCCGCGCTCAAAGGCATTCCGGAGGAGATCCGCGATGCGGCGCGGATCGACGGGGCGGGCGGATGGCAGGAGTTCCGGCACATCACCCTTGCCTACCTGCAGAATACGATGGTCGTCTCCACCCTCATCATGGTCATCAACAACTTCAACAACTTCCCGCTGATCTGGGCGATGACCGGCGGCGGTCCCGTCTACGCTACGACGACGCTGGTCGTCTACATCTTTCAGCTCGCCTTCGCGCAGTTCAACATCGGCTACGCCGCGGCGGTCGGCACGATCTGGCTGGCCGTGCTGCTGCTCCTCGCGATTGTGTACATTCGGGCGCTGGAGCGGCGCCCGCTGACGGCCGTGGACGAGGTGTAGGGCGGATGGCACCGCGGCGGCTCGGAACGTTTGGCCGCACGGTCGGCACGGCGCTCCTCGTGCTGGCGCTCATCTGGACGTTGTTCCCGGTGTACTGGATGCTGATCACGTCGCTCAAGACAAACCTGGCGATGTTCCAGTCCATCCCACAGCTGTGGCCGGCCGCGCCGACCCTGGAAAACTACTCCCAGCTGGCGACCGGCGCCTCGCCCGTGGGGCGGTTGTTTACGAACAGCGTCATCACCTCGCTCGCGACGGCGCTCGTCACCGTATTGCTCGCCACGCTGGCCGGCTACAGCTTCTCGCGGGGGCGCTACCGTCTCAAAGGCCCGATGATGTACGGGATACTGGCCACGCAGATGTTTCCGCTGGTCGTCCTGCTGATTCCCCTGTACCTCGTGTATCTTCGGACCCGACTGCTCGACACGTACGTCGGGCTGGTCCTCGCCTACTGCGCCTTCTCGGTGCCGTTCGGCGCTTGGATGATGAAGGCGTTCATCGACTCGGTCCCGCGCGAGATCGAGGAGGCCGCGTGGGTGGACGGCTGCTCGCGTCTCCAGTCGCTCCTTCGCGTGGTCATATTCGTGGCGTTGCCCGGGATCGTCGCGACGGGGGTGTTTGCGTTTCTCAGCGCCTGGAACAACCTGTTGTTCCCGCTCACGCTCACGAGCAGCATGGACATGAAGACCCTCCCGCCCGGCCTGCTCTTGGCGTTCACGGGGCAGTTCAAAGCGGATTGGGCCGGCATGATGGCCGCGGCCACGATCACGACCGCGCCCGTGGTGCTGGGATTCGCCGTCGTTCAGCGATACTTGGTAGAAGGGCTGACCAAGGGCGCGGTGCGCGGATAGGCGACCGGGTGTGCCTTACCCGGTCGCCTCCGGCTTGAGCGAGGGCGTGACCGGCTTGCTGTCCGGCCGCGGGAACGATTTGACCTCCTGCGTCACTCCGGGGAGCGGCGGCGTCTCCGGCATGTCGGGCGGCAGCGGCTGTCCCGCGATGAGCAGGTCCAGATCGTCGCTCTCGAGAGACTCGCGCTCGAGGAGCGCCCGGGAGATCCGCTCCAGCACGGGCTTGTGCTCCGTCAGCACCTGGCGGGCCCGCCCGTAGCACTCGTCGATGATCCTCCGGACTTCTTTGTCGATCTCGTAGGCGATCTCTTCCGAGTAGTTTCGGCTCTCCACGAGATCGCGGCCCAGGAACACCGGCCCGTGCTTGGCCCCCAAGGTCAGCGGCCCGAGTTTGTCCGACATCCCGAATTCGGTCACCATCTTGCGGGCGAGGTCGGTCGCCTTCTCGATGTCGTTGCCGGCGCCGGTGGTCATCTGGCCGAAGATGATCTCCTCGGCGATGCGGCCGCCGAGGCAGATGGCGATGCGAT
>DASYZR010000044.1 GCA_035945995.1 bacterium | reverse complement strand
CCCAAGGGGTGGCGGCGGAGTCCCTCGACGGCGGGATGCAGGCGTGGAGCCTCGCCTGGAACCTCGCGGAACTGCGGTTGGCCGGCGGCGTCACCGTGATTCAGGTCCGCCGGACGGGCAAGGGGTGCCTCTCATACGTCGTGGCCGATCACGACGAGGCACTAGTCATCGACCCGGCCCTGGGCTCGGACGTCTACCGGGAGATCGCCGCCGCGAGCGGACTCAAAATCCTCGGGGTCGTCGACACGCACGTCCACGCAGATCATCTGTCGCGCTCGCGGCTCCTGGCGCAGGAACTGGAGATTCCGCATTATCTGCCCGCGCAGGACCGTGTGCATTTCTCCTTTGCGGCTCTCCGGGACGGCGACCGCATCCCGCTGGGTGGAACGGCGCTGGAAGTCCTGCACACGCCGGGGCATACGTGGGAGAGCTCCACGTATCATCTCCCGGCCGGTGGCGTGTTCACCGGCGATACGCTGTTCCTGGACGGCGTGGGACGGCCGGATCTTGAGGCGCGCGTCGGCGAGGCGGAGGAGCGCGGCCGTACCCTCTACCAGTCTCTTCAGCGGCTCGTGTCGCTGCCGGAGGAGACCCAAGTCCTGCCGGGGCACGCCGGCGGCCCGCTCACGTTTGACGGCATCCCGTGGGCCGCGCCGCTCGCGGCGGTGCGCTCCCGAGTTCCACTGTTGCAGCTGAATGAAACGGCATTCGTGCACACCCTGCTCGCCCGTATTCCACCCACACCCCCCAACCATCACCGCATCGTCGCCTTGAACGAGACAGGCCGGTGGCCGGAGGACGACCCGATCGTCCTGGAAGCCGGGGCCAACCGGTGCGCGGTCGGGTAGGAGCATGCGGAGCCGTCAAGGATCATCAGCGCCGCCGGCCCCGGATGCGATGGGACTGAGGATGCCTGTCGCCGGGACGCTGCCCGGGAAAGCCCAGCCCGTCGCGTTGGGACTGCGCGCGAACCTGGCGCAGTTCAGTCTCCTCGTCCTGATCAACGCCTTCGTGGGCGGGATGGTCGGCCTCGAGCGCGCGGTGCTGCCGCTCATCGCCGAGCACGACTTTGGGCTCGCGTCCAAGAGCGTCATCCTCTCGTTCCTCGTGAGCTTCGGGATCGTGAAGGCCTTGACCAACCTCCTCGCGGGCCGGTACGCGGAGGTGGTGGGCCGGAAGCGCCTGCTGGTCGCGGGATGGGTCATCGGCCTTCCGGTCCCCTTCATGATCATGTGGGCGCCGTCGTGGGGCTGGGTCACCGCGGCCAACGTGCTCCTCGGCATCAACCAGGGACTCTGCTGGTCGATGACCGTCATCATGAAGATCGATCTCGCCGGCCCGAGCCGCCGGGGACTCGCGTTGGGCCTCAACGAGTCGGCCGGGTATGGGGCGGTGGCGCTCGCGGCGCTGGCCTCCGGGTATCTCGCGAGCGCATATGGGCTTCGGCCGGTGCCCTTCTACCTCGGCGTGGCGTTCGCAGCTCTAGGGTTGGGCCTCTCGGCGGCGTTCGCGCGCGACACCACGGCGCACGCGAGGCACGAGGCCCGCGTGCACCACGACGGTCCGGCCGCCCCGCCATCGTTTCGCGAGGTGTTCGTCCGAACCAGCTGGCGCGACCGGGATCTCTTCGCCTGCAGCCAGGCGGGGCTGGTGAACAACCTCAACGACGGGATGGCGTGGGGTCTCCTCCCGTTGTTCTTCGCGTCAGCCGGTCTCGGCGTCGCGCGCATCGGCGTGCTGGCCGCGACCTATCCGGCCGTGTGGGGGGTGGGACAGCTCGTGACCGGCGCGCTCTCAGACCGATGGGGCCGGAAATGGATGATTGCCTGGGGGATGTGGACGCAGGCACTGGGGATCTGGCTCATCGTCGCCGCCCCGCGACTTGCGCCCCACGGCGGACCGTTCGGGCTCTGGGTCGCCGGTGCCGTGCTGCTCGGTGTGGGGACCGCGCTCGTCTACCCGACGCTGCTCGCCGCCATCGGCGACGTCGTCCATCCCTCGTGGCGTGCCTCGGCCGTCGGTGTCTATCGTCTCTGGCGGGACCTGGGGTACGCCGTGGGCGCGCTCCTCTCCGGCATCGTCGCGGATCTCTTCGGCCTCGCGTGGGCGATCGTCACCGTCGGTGGACTGACGTTCCTCTCCGGTATCGTGGTGGCCGTTCGTATGAGAAGGGCACCCCAGGCTCGCCAAGCGAGCTATGCGGTACTCGGAGGGCGGTGATACGGCATGGCCGGCAAGACGATCGCGGTGCCCGGCGGCGGTGTCGGGAGCTTGATGGCCGCGAACGCCTTCGAGCAGTGGTGGCTTGCACCTCGGGGGGTGCCGCGCAAACGCCCTCAAGGCCGCCCTTGCGCTTGGCGCGCGCTCCCTCGGGCTTCGGGCTGTCGCCTGAGCCGGAGGCGACCTCATGTCGATGACGGACAGGACGCCGACGGTGCCCGCATCCGCAGGAGCGTCTGAGACGGTCCGCCTCTTCGACCATGAGACCGCGCGGTACGATGCGTGGTTTGACTCGCTCGCAGGACAGGTTCTGTTCCGCGCAGAGGTGGAAGCCGTTCGCCGCCTCTTCAGCGGGCTACCTGGCCCGGGGCTGGAGGTCGGGGTCGGCACGGGCCGGTTTGCCCAGGCGCTGGGGGTGTCCTATGGGGCGGACCCTTCGTGGGGCGTTCTGCAACTTGCCCGGCGGCGCGGCGTTCACGTCGTTCAGGGTCGAGGAGAGGCGCTTCCGTTCCTTGATGGGACCTTCGGCAGTGTGCTCCTGATCGTGACCCTCTGCTTCGCGGATCCGATTTCGCTGCTCGAGGAGGCGAAACGGACCCTCGCGCCCGGGGGCGGGCTCATTGTGGCTGACATCCTGCGGGACAGTCCCTGGGGGTGCTGGTATCTTGACAAGAAGGCCGCCGGCCATCCGTTCTATCGGCACGCCACGTTCTACTCGCTGGAAGAGCTGCAGGGATTGCTGGTGCGCGCTGGTCTCGCACTCGCAGGCACGTCTTCGACGCTCACCCAGCCTCCAGGGGACCTACCAACAGCCGAACCCGTCTATGACGGAATCAGGCCGGGAGCCTCCTTTGTGTGCCTGAGGGCTGGGGTCCCGGGCCGGAAAGACCTCCCGATTCAACGCCATCAATGACGATCGACACCCCAAAACGTCAAGGACGCGGCCATGGCCTTCTACAGTGATTTCGTCCTGCCGCGCCTCTGCGATCTTGCGATGCGCAATCGGCAGCTGTTGCCGTATCGTAAGCGGGTCGTCGGCTCGGCCCGAGGCCGGGTCCTCGAGATCGGCGCCGGATCAGGTCTGAATCTGCCTTTCTACGGCTCCGTGCGCGAGATACTGGCGCTTGAGCCTGTACCGCGATTGATCGCCATGGCGCGGCGTGCGACCAGCGCAACGGTCCCGGTGACGTTCATCGAGGGGTCTGCAGAGGCTATTCCGCTCGAAGATGGGACTGTCGATACTGTCGTCACGACCTGGACGTTATGCTCGATACCTGACGCGGATGTCGCGCTCCATGAAATGCGCCGCGTTTTGAGGCCAGGGGGCCGCCTGGTCTTTGTCGAGCACGGGCTCGCGACGGAGGAGAACGTGCGTCGATGGCAGGATCGCTTGACACCGTTGTGGAGACGGGTCAGCGGCGGGTGCCACCTCAACCGGCCGATCCGCGCCATGATCGAAGGCAGCGGCTTCCGTCTTGAACGGCTCGAGACGGGCTACCTACCCGGTCCGAAGATGTTGAATTTTACCCATGAGGGCAGCGCTGTTCCCACTTAGCCAAGGGCTAAGCGCTGATCTGTCGCCAAGGCGGATCCCGACGGGGGCGCCAGCTCGCCGCAAGCGTACTCCGCCGAGCCGCCACCATCTTTTCCCTGAGAGGAGATCATCGTCTTTCGGTGCGGTATTGACCTTAAACTCGGGTTTAGGGTTTAGGATGGAGGCACTACGTTCGAGGAGATCAGAGTATGCCGCAAGCAGCAACGAACGTGACGCAACTCGCGGAGAAAATTGCTGCCGCCGTCCCCCGCTTCGACCCCATCGGCCGTCGTGTCGCGGTGAGTCTCTACCGAGAGTTGGCCAAGGGCGAGCCGGTGTCCGTTGCGCGCCTGGCGACGCTGCTTAACCTACGGCCCGAGGCAGTCAGCAGCGCCTTGTCGGCCTGCGCGGTGTTTTACGACAACGGCGGCGCGGTCACCGGCTTCGGCGGGCTCACGTTTGCAGAGATGCCGCCCCACCACCTCCGGGTGGATGGCCAAACCCTCTACGCGTGGTGCGCGTGGGATAGTCTTTGCATCCCAGGTATCCTCGGCAAGACGGCCGACGTCACCTCACGAGATCCCGTTACCGAGGCAACCATAGGGCGCCTCGGCGCGCGCGCTGCGATCGAGCCCAAAACACTCCGCTACTACGACCGTGTCGGTCTCGTCAGGCCTGCCGCGCGCCCCATCCGTCGGCGGGGAGGCCGTCAGGGATAAGGCGAGGAACGCTGCGGCGATCAGGGTGTCATAGTTGAGGGTTCGCGTGATCGAGATCAGCTGCGAATGGAGGCATGCACGATGGCCAGGTCGGTCACGGTCTTCAACCAGCCGGGTTGAATCTTCTGTCGCAGGGTCGAGGAGTTCCTCACCCAACACGGGATACCGTTCCAGGCGAGAAATATCGCCGAGGATCCGGCGGCGATGGAGGAGCTCGAGCATCTGGGCGTCGCGAGCACGCCGGTGACGGTCATCGACGGCGAGGTCGTGGTCGGGTTCGACCGCAGGCGGCTGGCGGCGTTGTTGGGCCTGCCCGGGACATGACGGCGCCCGGGCGCGGCAACCTCATATCGTTGGCCGAGACGTGCGGGGGGTCGCCCGACGTATTATTGAGTTGGATCTCTGGCGTGGTGATCCGCTGGGACGACAAGCGAATCGAGGATGGTCATCGATGCAGACCGCGATCGGCGAGCAGAAACAGGTTCGTTTCACACGCCCCCTCACTTTCAAGGCATTGAAGGCGCGAGGGCTGTGCCCCACCTGACCGTCGAGCCTGCTGCTCGGGTTGGCAGCATTGCTGGTTTACAATGCAGGTTACGTCATGTGGAATCTGCCAAGGGCAGTACGACGGCTGGTTCGAACGATGGCGAGAGCACGGTGACGGTGGCAGAGCGGGTCGGGCGGCTCAGGGCGGATCGGCGGGGAGGGCGGGGGCGTGCTGACGCGATGCGAGAAGGTGTGCCAGTGGATCGGCGGTGCCGGAGCGCTCGTGAGTTGCACCGGCATGATCGTGTCACTTGCGGCCGGACTGGTCGGCACCGCAGGCAGTGCCCGCCCGCCAGGGTGGCATGGCCGGGATGGGCTCCGTGAACGGCGCGGGCCAGGCGCCGGGCGGAACCTCACCGCTGCTGGCCTTCCTCAACGGCATCGCCATCCCGCTCCTCCTGCTGTCGATCGCCCTGATGCTGTTCGGCGTGGCGCGGGCGGGGTGGCGGGGCGCGGGACTGGTGGCGCTCGGGAGCGCTCTCCTCGTGGTGAACATGTTTGTGCGGACGACTGCGCCGATGGCGGCCGCGCTCATGGGAGCGGGATATCTTTTGGTGTTTCTCGGCTACCTGGTCGCGTGGAGGGCCAGCAGAACCCGCCGCACCGTCTTGTCTCGCGTTTCGCTGATCATCCCGTTGTATTTCATCTGCGAGATTGCGGGCAGAGTGGGATCGGTCACCAAGAAGGGTCTCGGCCAACTGATCCGGGAAAACTTCTCGAGAACGCTCTCCGTCGCGCTCAGTCTCTTCGGACCCCTCCCTGCTCGTGGGATAGAGCGGGCCGCCGGTCGAAGTCCTGCCCGACATCCAAAATGGCGCGATCGTGGAGATCGACGGCCGAGCTCGCCGCGGATCCCGAAGCGGTACGTGATCACGGAGGCATGCAATGATGGCGAACGATCCGTCAGACCGGGGCCGCGGGGCGCGGGCCGCTATGAATGTGACGGCGGCTCACCAGGTACGGCCCACCTCCCGGCGCATGACGGGAGGCCAGGCACTCGTCGAGTGCCTGAAGATCCAGGGTGTGGAAGTAGTCTTCGGTCTCCCTGGGGTGCAGCTGGACGGGGCGTTCGACGCGCTGTACGAGGCGCATGACGCGATCCGCGTCGTTCACACGCGGCACGAGCAGGCGGCCTCGTACATGGCAGACGGTTACGCGCGTACGGCGGGACGGGTCGGCGCGTGTTTGGTGGTCCCGGGCCCCGGGCTCTTGAATGCGGCATCCGGCCTCGCCACGGCGTATGCCTGCTCCGCCCCGGTACTCTGCATCGTCGGTCAAATCCCGTCCAAGTATATCGGCGCGGGCCGGGGGTTACTGCACGAGATCCCGGATCAACTCGCGGCGGCGCGTTCCGTCACCAAGTGGACGGGGCAGGCGGGCCGTCCGGAGGAGATCCCCGGCGCGGTCCGGGAGGCCTTCCGGCAGCTGCAGAGCGGACACGTACGGCCGGTTGCGATTGAGGTGCCCCAGGATGTCCTGCAGGCGACGGCCGAGGTGACGCTGCCGGCGCGGGTCGAGACGGAGCGGGAGGGGGGCGATCCCGACGCGGTGGAGGCGGCGGCCAAGATGCTGGGCGGCGCCCAACGGCCGGTGATTTTCGCCGGCGGCGGTGTCCTGGCGTCCGGCGCCTGGACATCCCTCGAAGCGCTTGCGGAGATGCTCGAGGCGCCCGTCGTCATGTCGAGCAGCGGCAGAGGCGCGCTGTCCGACCGTCACTACCTGGCCCAAACAATGAACGCCGGAGAGGAGCTGCTGCCGGCCTCCGACGTCGTGCTGGTGGTGGGCACCCGCTTCCTGCAGCCGGCGCTGTCGACGTGGAAGCCGCGACACGATCAGACCGTGATCCAGGTCGACATCGACCCGGAGGAAATCGGCCGGAATTGTCCCGTGGCAGCCGGCATCGTTGCCGACGCGGCATGGGCGCTTACGGAGCTGCTCCGGCGCATCCCGCGGCACAATCGCACGCGTCCGTCCCGCCGGGACGAGTGTCTTGCGGTAAAGCGGAGAGTGGGCGAGGTGCTCGGCGTGCTCGGGCCGCAGGCGGCATTCGGACAGGCCATCCGAGACGCGCTGCCTGACGACGGCATCGTCGTGAGTGGGGTCACCCAACTCGGGTACTGGATCCAATTTGGCGCGTTTCCCGTCTACCGGCCGCGGACGCTGCTCACGCCTGGGTACCAGGGGACGCTCGGCTACGAATACGGCACGGCGCTCGGCGCGCAGGTCGGCGCGCCGGCGCAGCGCGCCGTCGCCGTCGTCGGCGACGGAGGGTTCATGTACCAGGTCCAGGAGCTGGCTACGGCGGTCCTCCACCACATCAACGCGATCGCCATCGTCTTCAACGACCGCGCGTACGGGAACGTGCGCCGCATGCAGCAGCGCCTGTACGGCGGCCGGGTGATTGCGTCGGAGCTGCACAACCCGGACTTCATGAAACTGGCCGAGGCCTTCGGCGTCAACGGACTGCGCGCCGAAGGACCTGAAGGACTCCGCGCCCAGTTGTCGGCGGCGCTCCTCGAAGATGCGCCGGCCCTGATCGAAGTTCCGGTCGGGGAGATGCCGGACCCGTGGCCCGTGATCAGACGCGGCTACCTGCCCTAGCGTTCCGGCGCGAGGGCCCCACGGATTGCGCCCACGCAAGCGGCGCGCCGTTTCGGTCGACGGGCCCTCGGGGCATACAACCGTGTGATCCCCCTGCGGAAACCTGGAGGCGTTGGATTGCATGGCTGTGTCGACGGGACGGCTCATCGACGAGTTGCTGCGGGGTATCGCGTGATGCGGCGCGCCGTGTCCCCGGCGTTGGCCCTGCTGGCGTCGTTTCTTGCGGCGGCGATTCCGCCCTCCCCACCGGCGTTTCCCGGCGAGGAAGGCGGGATCCTGACGTTCCACGGCGATCTCGGGCGAACGGGATGGAACAGCGCCGAGCGCGCTCTGACGCCGTCGACTGCGCCCTTCGTCCATAGAGTGTGGACGGCCGGGGTCGAAGGGGAGATTTACGCGGAGCCGCTCGTGGTTCCCGGCCTGGCCATGTTTGGCCGCGTGCGCACGGTCGTGTATGTCGTGACCGAGCGGAACCGCGTCTATGCGCTCGACGCGGTGGACGGCAAGATCCTGTGGGGGCCGATCTCGCTCGGGCAACCGGTGCCGCGCGCCAGCCTGCCGTGCGGAAACATCGACCCCGTGGGCATTACGAGCACGCCGGTCATCGATCGGGGCGCCGGCACGGTCTACGTTGTCGGTCTCACCACCCCCGATGGAGGAC
This sequence comes from bacterium, assembly GCA_035945995.1. Lineage (NCBI taxonomy): Bacteria > bacterium. Next base: position 113,984 of record DASYZR010000044.1, on the reverse strand, counting down.
GCAGCAAGGCGTACACGATCGCGGCGCTCGACGTGAAGAGCGGCACGATGCGGCCCGGGTGGCCCGCGGAGGTCGCGCCTCGGGCCGTCTCCGGCCGCCGGTTCGACCCGGGCGTCCAGCAGCAACGGGGCGCACTGACGCTCTTCCACGGCGTGGTGTATGTGCCTTTTGGAGGCTACCGGGGCGACTGCGGAGACTACCACGGGTGGGTCGTCGCCGTCCCCCTTGCCAGCCCTACGACGCAGGACGGGTACGTGACGCCCAGCCCGCGGATGGCCGGGATCTGGGCGACCGGCGGCCTCGCCGCGGATGCGAACGGCAACCTGTATGCGGCGACCGGGAACAGCGAATCGCGCGGCCGGGTGGACCTGGGCAACAGCGTGATCCGTCTCTTCACGTCGCCCCTTCGGTTCTCGGGCGCGCCGCGTGACTACTTCACGCCAAGCAACCACGTGGCCTTGAACGAAGGCGACACCGACCTGGGATCGACGGCGCCGCTTGTCCTGCCGGGCGAGGCCGGCGCGTCTACGCCGCACCTCTTGTTCATCGCCGGCAAGCAGGGCGTGGGGTATCTGATCAATCGCGATAACCTGGGTGGGCAGAGTCGCGGCAACGGCGTGGCCGGCGAGGGTGTGTATAGCCGCTGCCTGTTCGGGTCCTGCGGGTACGGAGGAGCCGAGGTAGCCTCCGCCACCGCGTACTGGGACGGCGGGAGCGCCGGACGCCTGATCTTCGTCCCGGGGCGTGGCCGTCAACCCGGACCGTGCCGCGGCACGGGAGGCATCGCCGCGCTGCGCCTCGGCACCGCGCCGGGCTCGCGCACCGCGACCTTCGCCATCGCCTGGTGCGGTCCGTCGATGAGCGACCCGGGAGCGCCGGCCGTGTCGGGAGCCGGCCCGGACGGCGGCCTCGTGTGGATTGTGGATCACGGCGCCGGCGTGCTCTACGCGCTCCGTGCCCGCACCGGGGCCGCGGTGTACGTCTCGCGCGGCGCTGACGCGCTGCGCGAAACTCACCGGTTCATCACGCCGGCGGTGTGGGACGGCCGCGTGTACGTCGGCGCGGGCCACGACGTCGTGGCGTACGGACTCCAATAGCAAACCGCGAACCGGCCGCCGAGCGAGCGGCCGCCGCCGCCGCGTGGGGGTCAGATGAACAGGCTCGTCCGCGCCTTCAGCGAGTCGGCTAGGAAGGTGGCCACGCCGCCGTATTCGAGGCCACCCACCAGTTCGGATTCGGAAATCCCCATCACGTCGCGCGACATCTCGCAGGCGATCATGCGCACGCCCATCTCCCGCGCGAGGGAAAACAGGTCCTCCAGCGAGTTCACGTTCCTGGCCTTCATCATGGCCCGCAGCATTATCGCGCCGGCGCCGAAATAGTTCATCTTCGAGACCGGGAGGCTCCGGCTGGAGCCGGGCGCCATGACCGCCATCATCTTTTGGAAGAGCGTCTTTCCCGACAACTCGGTCCGCTTCTTGATGACGCTCAGGCCCCAAAACGTAAAGAACATGCTGACCTGCTGGCCCACGGCCGCGGCGCCCGTGGCGATGACAAACGCCGCCAGGACCCGGTCCAGGTCGCCCGAGAAAACGACGATCGCGACCCGGTCCTCTGCCGCCCGTTCCTCGAGGGCCCCGAGCCGGTGCTCGAGATCCCGCAGTTTCGCGTCAAGCGCCCCCTCGAGCGGCGGGGCCAAGTCCACTCTGGTATCGACGACGCCGTCCAATGGATTCGCCTCCTCAGGCCGTTCGCTTGACATAGTGGACGTACACTGTTGCACCGTCCACAGACTCCGTCTCCTGCGCGACCAACTCCATGCTCTTCGCGATCTTCGCCCAGGCCTGGAAATCGGCCACTGACCCGCGATCCGTCGCCACGACCTTGAGCACGCGGCCCGGGTCGAGCGTCGCGATTTCCTTGCGGGCATTCACGAGCGGCATCGGGCAGGTGAGGCCGCGTACGTCCAACATTTTGTCGAAGGGCTGGCTCATGGTGATCGTCCCACGGTAGAAGACTCGTACGCCTGCGCGAGTGCACAGACATTCCTGCCCGGCTCGAGCGCCCACGCGTCGTCCTCGCCGGGCCGGAACAGGCCGATGTTGACCCGCTTGATGTCCATGTACTCCGGAATGAACTCGGGCAGACTCGCGAAGAGGTAGCGCACGAACCCATCCTCGCTTTCGCGCTGAAGGACGCCGAGGCTCTCGTTGCGCCGCTTGAGATCATCGAGGGAGGCGGCGACGACGCCGGTCTCGCCGGCTTCCTCAAGGCCGGCGGTGTGCCCCGGCAGCACGGTCATGTCTCCCGGGAGGCTGAGGAGCTTCCGGAGCGAGCGGGCGTGCAGGCGGGCCCACGTCTCCGCCTTGCCGCCGAGGTCCGGCCGCGCGATGGAGCGGACGAAGATGCTGTCACCGTGAACATGTACCGGTCGCCGAGCCGGAGGGCAACGAGGCCGAGCGTATGGCCGGGGATATGCATGGCCTCGAGCGCGCGGCTTCCCACGGGGAGGATCTGGCGGTCGCGGATCGGCTCATATGAGATCGTAGCCGGAAGCAGATCGATCGGGTGGACGGCGTCGTAGGGATGGAGATAGTAGGTCGCGCCCGTCGCAGCCGCGAGGGACGGACCTCGGAGGTGTCACCCGTGGCGCACACGCTGAGGATCGGCACATCGCGGGGGAGCCACTCCGCGAGGTGTTGCTCCACGTAGGCGACGACGGAGTCGACCATGTTTTCCTTGCCGCCCATCTCGAGCATCTCAAAGTACGGAACGTTGATGGCCACCACGACACCGCGGCCCGCGAGCCCGAACCGTTCGCCATCGTCGCGGTTGCGCACGTCGAGAACGCCGAACGGCATGCCGCGCTCAAGGCGGTCGAGCACGTCCGCGGCGCTCCAACCGATCTGACGCCCTCCATCGCGGCGCACCCCCCGATGGGTTGCCGCCGTCAGAACTACGCTTATCTTGATCTTAGCATCTCCACCCGGTGTCCGGCGAGACGACTTTCCGGTGTACATAGCCAGTGATGCGATGGGAACCTGGACGTCACGCGGCCGGGTTCGGGAGCGGCGTCGCAGCCGGAGCCCTCGCGACGCTTGCGCTGGTTGCCTATCGGCTGGCATCCGGCACTCCGATGCCGCAAGAAGCGCTGGCCGAGCGGATGGTCCGGCTGCTCCCGTATCCGGTGTACGCGCTGCTCCTCGCGGAGCTCCAACACCTCGCGAAACCGGTCGCCTTCGGGGTGGCGGTTGCGGCCGGCCTCGCCGGTTTCGGCCTCGGGGGCGCGGCGTACGCGCGCGCAACGCGGGCCGGGCGTCGATCCCGCCTGACTCTCGGACTCGCCGCCGCCGCGGTCACGTGGGCGTTTCTTACCTGTGTCTTTCTGCCGGTCATCCAGGGAGGGATTCTGGGCGAGCCCCTCACCACGGTCGTTTCCGCGCCGGCACTTCCCCTTGCGATCGGAAGTTTGGTGTACGGACTGCTCCTGGCAGCGTTCTGCCGGCCCGCGCAACCCCGAATGCGGACAGGCCGGCCGAGCTCCGTTCCCTCATCTCTCACGCCCCGCGCGCCACGGGCCGGCGACTCCCCTGCGAGCGTTGGAGCGATCGCCCGCCGCGATCTCTTACGCCGGTCCGCGCTGATTCTGTTCGTGGCTGCCGCCACCTCCCGTCTCGGCGCCTGGGCAGACGCGGCCGGCTCCACGATCGCCGCCGGGATGTCGGGAGCGGCCGCCGCGGCTTCGGGAGCGTTTCGCTTGATCTGGGGGATGCCCGCCGAAGTCACCTCGACCGCGCGGTTCTATCAGGTGTCCAAGAATTATCCCTTCGACCCCGCCGTGGACGTCGCGGCGTGGTCGCTCGGGGTCACCGGTCTTGTCGTTCATCCTCGAAGGTTCTCCTACGCGGAGTTCGTGAGGGCCGCGCCCCCGGTGGAGCGCTACCAGACACTGGAGTGCATCAGCAACGAGGTCGGGGGCGACTTGATCGGCAACGCCCGGTGGCGAGGATTGAGAGTCCGGGACATCCTCGGGTTGGCCGGGGTCCGGCCCGAGGCGGCGACGATCATCTGGCGCAGCGCCGACGGCTACTCCGAGTCGGTGCCGCTGGCCGTGGCGATGGACCCCGGGTCGCTCCTCGCCTATGAGATGAACGGCAGACCGCTTCCCCAGGAACACGGTGCGCCCGTGCGGGTCCTCCTCCTCAACAAATACGGGACGAAGCAGCCCAAGTGGCTGACCGGCATTCAGGTGGCGGATGCCGACGCCATTGGGCGCTGGGAACGCCTGCGGCTGCATCACCCGGCGGTCGTCAAGACGCAAAGCGCTTTCCGCGCCGAGATGAAAGCCGGCACCGTCGTGCTGCTCGGAGGCTGGGCGTTTGCCGGCAGCCGCGGGATCTCCGGCGTGGACGTGAGCGCGGACGGCGGGAGGACGTGGTTCTCGGCCGTGGTCAAAGAGGCGTTGGGCGAGAACTGCTGGCAGTTCTGGTCGGCGGAGTGGACGCCGCCGGCGCCCGGCGAGTACGCGTTGAAGGTGCGGGCGGTCGACGGTGCCGGAACGGTGCAGCCCGGACGGTGGCGCCGAATGCCGGACGGCGCGGAGGGGTATCACGAGGTTCGGATTCACGTGGCCGGGTAGACGTCGTATACTGCAGTCACGGTGGCCACGAGGATCCCGGTAACACGCTGCGGGTGGGCGCTGGGTGACCCGCTGCTGACAGCCTACCACGACACCGAGTGGGGCACTCCGCTGCACGACGACCGCGCCCTGTTCGAGCTGCTGGTGCTGGAGGGCGCGCAGGCCGGCCTGAGCTGGCTGACCGTGCTCCGGAAGCGCGAGGCCTATCGGGCGGCGTTCCGAGCGTTCGATGCCGAGGCGGTCGCGCGATTCGACGCCCCGCGGCGCCGGCGGCTTCTCCAGAACCCGGGGCTGATCAGGAACCGGTTCAAAATCGACTCGGCCGTCATGAATGCGCGCGCCGTGCTCGCCGCCCGGGATGCGTTTGGAAGCTTCGACGCGTACGTCTGGCGGTTTGTCGGCGGCGAGCCGATCCGCCGGGTGCGGCGGGTGCCGAGCGACGTGCCGGCCGAGACGCCGGAGTCCCGCGCGATGAGCCGGGACATGAGATCACGCGGGTTCACGTTCGTGGGTCCCACCATCTGCTACGCGTTCATGCAGGCGGCCGGGCTCGTCGACGATCACCTGGTCAGGTGCTTCCGGCACCGGGCGGGCAGGGTGCGGGCGGCGAGGTGACCGACGCGGCTGAGCGGCTCCAGCTCCTGGACTGGAAACGGCAGCTCTCGGAGCTCTACGGGAAGATCCGGACAGCCAACGACCCATCCGCGGCCTGGACGGCCTGGCGCACCACCCGGGACACGCTGTTCCTGAATCATCCCCAGTCGCCGCTTCCGGCGGGCGATCGTGGTCTGCCTCGGAGGCCTTCATACTACCCGTATGACTCCGATGCGCGCGCCCTCGCGGACATCGTCGGCGTCGATGAAATGCCGTACGAGATCGTGGCGAACGACGGCACGACCAGCCGGTTTACGCATTTTGCCGCGGCGCGATTCACGCTGTTCGGGCAGTCATGTGAGCTGGGCCTGTTCTGGTTGGAGGGATACGGCGGCGGGTTGTTTCTGCCGTTTCGCGACGGCACGAGCGGAGCTGAGACGTACGGCGGCGGCCGCTACCTCCTGGACACGGTCAAAGGCGCGGATCTCGGCATCGACGGCGGCCGGCTGGTCCTGGACTTCAATTTCGCGTACAATCCGTCGTGCGCGTACGATCCGCGGTGGACCTGCCCGCTGGCGCCGCCGGGCAACCGGCTGCCGATGGCGCTGCGCGCCGGCGAGCGGACCGCCCCGGCTTAGTGGGCGCCCTCGACGTGCGGCAGGACCTCCTCGATGACGCGGCGGAGCTGTCCCATCTGATCCCAGCCGGTGCACCGCAGCCCGACCGTGTGAATGCCCATCCGGGCGTAGACGTTGAGGTGCTCGATGCACTGCGCCGGTGATCCCGCGGCGGTCCAGCTGGCGACCCGCTGCGGAGGAAAGTCCACCATGTAGTACGCGTCCAGGAATCGTTTCGACTCGGCCAGCGCGGCTTCCCGATCCTCGTTCACGTGGATGTTGTGATAGAGACTCGTCTCAAGCTCGTCGGGATTCCGCCCCAGCTCGCGCGCCTTCCCGCGGACATCCTCGAGCCGCCACTGCACGTCCTCGGGATCCGACAGCGACGTCTGCCATCCGTCGGCATGACGGGCGACGCGGCGGTGCGTCCGCTCGATCCGTTCGCGCGGCCCCGACGCGTTGTTCGCGATCCAGATCGGCGGCCGCGGTTTGGCCGCGGGTTTGGGCTCGATGGTGATCCCCTGCAGGCGGTAATGTTTGCCCTCGAAGCTGACCTCGTCTTCCGTCCACAGCCGCTTGAGGATCGTGATCCACTCCACGAGCCGTTCGACCCGCGCCTTATTGTCGAGGCCGTAGTGCGCGGCCTCCACGGCGCCGCCAGCCTGGGGGACGATCCCGGTGCAGGCGATCAGGAGGGTGCGGCCGCCCGCGAGCAGATCGAGGCTCGCCCACTGATAGGCCAGCAGCACCGGATCGCGAAGCGGGAAACTGGCCATGCAGGCGGGCGCGATCCGGACCCGCGTGGTGCGCGCGGCGATTCCGGCCATGAGGGTGATCGACTCCATCCGCGGCTTCCCGAGCAGACTGTCGCCGACCCACACGTCCTGGAACAGGCCCGAGCGCTCGGCCGTCTCGCTCATCCGGAGCATCTGCTCGGGTGTAGTCACGCCGAACAACACCCCGCGGTTCGGTAGCGTCAGCGCGAACCTCATGTGGCTGCTTCCCCCGTTCGGCTCACGGCGTACCCTGTGGTAACCTGGTCGTAGCGCGCGCGGGCCGCCTATGAGATGGTGAGCACGCCGTCCGGCGCGTCCAGTTCCACCGCCAGCACGCCGCTTGTGGCGGCCCGGTCCACGACCACGCTCGGGTCGTCGCCGAGGAGCGCACGAAACCGCGCCGAGGCGGCCGCGGGATCCGGATCGCCGAGGCGAACCGTCCGGATGCCCCGCGCCCGCGACGGATGATCGACCGCTGCCCGGGCGGGATGCTGTTCCGGCGGCACCTGCCATTCGATGACAAACGGCAGCACGCTCGCCTCGCCGGGCGGGACCAGGAGTTGCGTGCGCCACCGGATCGTGACGCCGTCCGGGCGTTCCCGGGCGCCGGCGACGGGCGGGGCGAGGTCCAGCCCGGCCCCGCGGAGGTGGTCGCGCAGCGCATCGAGATTCTCGGTGCGCACCGCCCACGTCGCGAAGGTCCGGCCCTCTTCGATCGCGCGGGTAATCCGCCGGGTGGTGGGCGACCGTTGGGCCTCCTCGGGATCGACGACCGCGATGAACTCAAGGTACGCGGACCCCAGCGGCACGATCATGTTGGCCGTGCCGACGCCGGGGTGGCGTCCGCCCGGCAGCGCCCGCAGACCGTACACCGTCGCAAACCGCCGGGCGGCATCGGCGAGGTCGCGGATCGCGACTAGGACGTGATCCGTGGACACGCGCGGACGGTGATCGGCCATGACGAAGCCGCGTTCTCGCCGCGCCGGCACCAGTCCTGCGCGACCGGCGGGAATCGGCAGTGCGATCGCGGGCACGCCTTCTTGCGGGCTGTAGAAGCCGGTTCCGGTCGCCCAATGATACCGCATGTCTACCGCATCCGCCGGCGGGGCATGAATAGCGGCGGGTCTTGAATCCCTACGTCATCGCCAGGTGCGCGAGCCTGCCGCCGCGTGGATGCGGCCGGCCGTCGTCGGGGGGCGAGCGTGCCACCACGGGTCCCTACTTCGCGAACTCAATGGAGGGCCGTCCGCGGGCGCCGGGCAGAGTCCGAGCGGTTGCTGGCGTTCCTCGCGGGGCTGGCCACCGACCTTGCCGCCGTGCTCGAACTGCCAGTGCTCCTCCGGCACATAATTCGGGCGCTGCACGAGGCGCTCGGCTTCGAGTCCTGCGCCGTCTCGCTGCTGGAGCAGCGCGACGGCGGGGACGTACTGGTCGTGAAGACCGCATCCGGCCTGCGCGCGGAGGCGTTGGGTATGGTGTTTCCGCGCGGGCAGGGGCTCATGTGGGAGGTCATGGACACGCAGGCCCCGGTGTTGGTCCGGGACCTCCACGCCGACCCGCGCCTCGTCCGAAGAGACCACGGCGTGCGGTCCGGGATCTATGCCCCGCTGGTGGCGCGCAATCGCTCGATCGGCGTGTTGAGCGCCTACAAGGCCACCCCGAATGCGTTCGCCGGACCCGACCTGCACCTGCTGACGGTAGTGGCCCGCTACACCGCGAGCTCGGTCGAACTCAGCCATCTGCACGATTCGCTGCGGGTCCTCGCCGATACGGACTGCCTCACCGGCATTGCGAACCGGCGGATCTTCCTGGAGCGGCTTCAGCACGAAATCACGCGGGCCGAGCGCTTGTCGCAACCGCTGAGCATCGCGCTCCTCGACCTCGACGGATTCAAGAGCATCAACGACACCTACGGGCACGGCGCCGGAGACGCGTTTCTCGTAGCCGTGGCGCGGACCCTCAGCCGCGGTGTGCGAAGGACCGATCTTGCCGCGCGCTACGGCGGGGACGAGTTCGCGCTCCTCCTGCCGCAGACGGAACAACGCGGCGTCAGCGCGGTGGCCAACGGATTCTTGGGCGTCACGATCCCGGACGCCGGATACAATGGCCAGAGCGTCGATCTGCGATTTTCCTGGGGCGGCGCGACCTGGCCGAAGGATGGTCAGACCGCGGATCAGTTGCTGCAGATGGCCGACACCCGGCTCTACCGCATGAAAGAACAGCACGGCCGGCTCGCCGACGCGCCCGCGTCGCTGCCGGGCGCGTAACCACTCCCCGGGCCTTGCGGGCAGGAGCGGCCGGTTCGGCCGCTCCTCCCCCGCAGCCGCCGGGCGCCGCGCATCCGGGCAAAGGAGCACGCCGGGCCGCGGCGTACCCAGTGTCCATCATGCGCATCGATGTCGCCGTGCCCATCCGTGCCGGGGCGGCGTAGTCGAAAAAGGATGGCGCACGTCGTAGTCTGCGGTACGGCGGTGCTGGACCACCGGGTCTGGGTGACGCACTGGCCGCCGGCCCGTGGACGCACGCCCGCCACCGCGTACGTCGAAGACTTGGGCGGCCCCGGCGCCGTGGCCGCCGTCGCCGTGGCCCGGCTCGGCGGCTCGGCGTGTCTTGTCGGCCCGCGGGGCGCCGACGCGGCCGGTGAGCGCGTGGCCGCCTTCTTGCGGGCCCACGGCGTCGCGATCGAATTTCTGCGACCGTTTGCCGGCGCGCGCACGCCCGTGTCGGCCATCGTCATCGTCCCCGGGGGCGAGCGGTTCATCTTTCCGTACGCGGGGGAAGGACTGCCGGACGATCCGGGGTGGGCCCCCCTCGCCGCGCTCCATGGGGCGGACGCCGTGCTGGTGGACAGCCATTTCCCGCGTGCGGGCCGTGCCCTGGCCGCCGCGGCGCACGCCCGGGGGCTTCCCGTCGTGCTGGACCTCGATTCCGATACCGAGGCCGCATGGTCGCTCGCCGGGGCGGCCACGCACGCGATCGCCGACGAGGAGCTGGCCGCGCGCGCCGGCGGCGTGGACGCCGTGCTTGCCCGCCTCGCCGCCCACGGCATCTGGGGCGCTGTGACGCTCGGACCCGCAGGCGTTCGCCATCGCGGCGGACACGTCCCGGGATTCCCGGTTTCCGTCCATGACAGCACCGGCGCGGGGGACGTGTTTCACGGGGCGTTTGCGCTTGCGCTGGCGGAACGGCGGGCCCCGGACGGGGCGCTCGTGTTTGCCTCCGCGGCGGCGGCCCTCCGGTGCGAAACCGGCCGGGTGCCCGAGCGGCGTGCGGTCGAGGAATTCCTGGCGGCGGCGTCCCGCCGCGGTGACTAGACGGAGGGCGGCCGTGCCCCGGCCGCTGCGGTCACGGCGGCATACTGCTCCGCAAAGAACCGCTCGCAGGCGGTGATGCCCGCGCCGAGCGGCACCGTAATGCCGGCCATCGTGCAGGCCAGCTCGACACCGGCGAGGGTGGCAAGGACTTCGAGCTCGTTGAGCGCGCCAAGATGGCCGATGCGGAAGATTTTGCCCTTCAGCCGGCCGAGGCCGACGCCGAGGGAGAGGTTGAGCCGCGCCGTGGCGGCGCGGACCACCGCGTCGGAATCCGCGCCGTCGGGGACGACGACCGCCGTCAGGCTCTGCGAGTACCATTCCCGGCGCGTGCAGAGGTTTTCGAGTCCCCAGGCGGCGACGGCGCGCCGCACCCCGTCGGCTAGCCGGCGGTGGCGCGCCAGGACGTTGGGCAGCCCTTCTTCCAAGAGCATCCGCACCGCTTCGCGAAGCCCGTACAGGGTGAGCGTGGCCGGGGTGTAGGGGAAGTAGCCGCGCCGCATCTCCCGGATCACCGGCCGCCAATCGAAGAAGTAGCGGGGCATCGTGGCCCGTTCCGCGGCCTCGAGGGCGCGCGGACCGGCGCAGAGGACCGCCATCCCGGGCGGCAGCATGAGCCCCTTCTGCGAGCCCGTCAGCGCGACGTCGATCTTCCACGCATCGAACTGCGAGTCGATGCTCCCGAGCGCGCTCACCTGGTCGACCATCAGCAGCGCCGGATGCCGGGTCGCGTCGATGGCCGCGCGGATCGCGGCGAGGTCGGAGGTGACGCCGGTCGACGTTTCGTTGTGCACCACGAGCAGCGCGCGGTACCTGTGTGCGGTGTCGCCCGCGAGGCGGTCATGCACCTGCTCTGGCGGCACGCCGTCGCCCCACGGCACGTCCACCGCGTCCACGGCCAGGCCGAGCCCACGCGCGCACTCCGCGTAGAGGTGGCTGAAGTGGCCGTTCACAAACGCCAGCACGTGATCGCCGGGGCTGAGCGTGTTCACGAGGGACGCCTCCCACGCTCCCGTGCCGGACCCCGGGTAGAGCACGATCTCGCCGCGGGTCGTGCCGAAGACCTGCTTGAGCCCGGCGACCGCTTCTGCCACGATCGCCGGCAACTCCGGACCGCGGTGGTCGATGACCGCGCGGTCCATCGCGCGCAGCACCCGCTCGGGCACGTTCGTGGGACCCGGGATCTGCAAAAAGTGCCGGCCGGCCATTGTGCGGTTCGGTTCGCAGGCGGTCCGGGCTTCCCCTGCGCCGAGGGGAAACCCGAGGTCGGCCAGCGAAAACGTCGGCCACCGTGGAACAGCAGATCCGCTTCTGCCGGGCCGCCGACGGCATCCGCATCGCCTGTGCGATGCTCGGCAGCGGTCTGCCCGCCGTCGAGGACTGAGCACGGAGGTCATGATGCGCGTTGGAGCGGGTGAATACACTTACGAGGTCCAGGACAACTGGGGCACGTTGCCCGACGGCTGGTCGTATCTCGAGGTCTCGGGCGTGGCGGTCGACCGGCGGGACCGCCTTTACGTCTTCAACCGCGGCAAGCATCCGGTGATCGTGCTCGACCGCGACGGCGTCTTCCTCGGTTCGTGGGGCGAAGGCATGTTCACGCGACCGCACGCCGCGACCATGGCGCCGGACGATACGCTCTGGCTCGTCGACGACGGCGACCATACGGTCAGGCACTGCACGCTCGACGGCAGGGTGTTGCTGACGATCGGCACGCCCAACCAGCCGGCCACGAAGTGGAGCGGCGAGCCGTTCAACCGCCCGACGCACGTCGCGATCGCCGCCGACGGCTCGCTCTACATCAGCGACGGCTACGGCAATACCCGCGTCCACCGGTTCACCGCCGACGGACGGCACCTCGGATCGTGGGGCGAGCCCGGCACCGATCCGGGTCAGTTCAACCTGCCGCACAACGTGGGCGTGGACCGCCACGGCCGGGTCTACGTCGCGGACCGCGAGAACTTTCGGGTCCAAATATTCGAGCCGGACGGCCGCTTCATCACCCAGTGGAACAACTTGTATCGTCCCTGCGGCCTCTGCGTCGACCGCCGGGGCGACGGGGACCTCGTCTACGTGGGCGAGTTGTGCTCGAGCGTCTCGGTGAGCGAGGGAATCCGCAACCTCGGCGCCCGCGTGCAGATGTTCACCACCGGCGGAGAGCGCGTGGCCCGGATCGGGGCGCCGCTGCCCGGCAGCGGGCCGGGCGAGTTCGTCGCGCCCCACGGGGTGGCCGTGGATTCGCGGGGGGATTTCTACGTCGGGGAAGTGTCCTGGACGATCCGCGGCCGGCAGCTGACGCCCCCGCGCGAGTTGCGCAGCCTGCAAAAATTCGTGCGGGTCCGGTAGCCCGCGCCCTTACCCGGCGCGACGCTGCTCGGCCGCCGCGCCCCCGGCGGAGCCCGCCCTCCGCATCCGCCGTTCCACGAGCAGGAATTCGCGGAGCAGCACTTCCCATTCTTCGAACGCCACGCCGGTATCGCGGATGGTGTGCTCGACGTCTTCGAGGGCGGGGCCAGGGGTTGACCAAGCGTCCGAGCCACCGCAACCCGAGCCCGATAAGTACCTGCATTATTGCCATGTTTTTCCCCTCGCCGGCACAGGGGGAGCGGCAGGGGTCATGGAATGAACTCGAACCGGCCCGAGGGGCGGCCGGGGGACACGCCGGTCCCGCCACGAGCGGGATCGCGCGGGGGAGGCGGGCGGTGGCGGATCCAACGGGCAGAAACACGGCGACGAGGCTCACGCGGCGCGGATTGCTGGCGGGGGCGGCGGTGGCCGGGGCGGGCCTGGCCGCGGGGTTGGACCGGGGTGCGCCGGGGTGGCTCGGCGAGGGGATCGCGGCGGCGGCGCCCCGCCGAGGCGGGACGCTCCGCATCGCGGAGATCGGCGAGCCGCTGACGCTCGACACGGTTGCGACGACCGGGGACCTCACGTCCACCATCACGCTCCCGGTCTTCGAGGAGCTGTTCATCTTCGACGCCGGCTGGCGGATCCAGCCGCTGCTCGCGTCGTCGTACACCGTGAGCAAAGACGCCCTCACGTACAGCTTCACGCTCCGCAAGAACGTGCCGTTCCACAACGGTCGCGACATGACGGCCGCGGACGTCGTCGCCTCGCTGAACCGCTGGGGCCGGGTGAGCCCGCGCGGGCCGTCCGTCTACCAGCACGTCGACAGCGTGCAGGCGTCCGGGACGGACACGGTCGTGATGAAGCTGAAGCGGCCCTACGCGCCGCTGCTGGCGTTTTTGGCGCTGCCGAACGGCGCCGCCGCGATCATGCCGCGCGAAATCGCGGACGCCGCCGGCACGAGTCCGGTCAAGCAGTTTGTCGGCACCGGCCCGTACCGCTTCGTGGAGTGGGCGCCGGACCGCTACGTCAAACTCGCGCGCTTCGATCACTACGCCGCGCGCAGCGAGCCGGCGAGCGGCTACGCCGGCAGGCGCGAGGCGCTGGCGGACGAGGTCATGTACTTCCCGGTCTCACAGGTCGCGACGCGGATTGCCGGCGTACAGAGCGGCGACTACGACGTCGCCGACGGGATTAACCAGGACGCCTATGCGTCACTCAAGAAGGACCCGCGCGTCGTGCCGGAGATCATCCGGCCCGGGTCGTTCCTGACGTTCTTCTTCAACAAGAAGCAGGGCCTCATGGCGAACGAAAAACTGCGCGAGGCCGTGCTGGTCGCGCTCGACATGCAGCCGATCATGGCCGCGACATTCGGCAACCCGGACCTGTACTCGCTCTACCCCAGCATCTACCCGAAGGGCACCCCATGGTACACGACGGCGGGCGCCGACTGGTATAACGTGCACGACGTCGCGCGGGCGAAGGCCCTGATGAAGGAGGCCGGCTACTCCGGCCAGCCGATCCGGTGGCTTACAACCCAACAGTACGATTACATGTTCAAGAGCACGGTGGTCGCCACGTCCCAGCTGCAGCACGCCGGATTCACGGTCGACATGCAGGTGCTGGAGTGGGCCGGTGTTTTGGACCACCGCAACAAACCGGCAGATTACGATCTCTTCACGACCTCGCACGGGTTCGTGCCGGATCCGGCGCTGATCACGGTGTTCAGCTCCGCCTACCCGGGGTGGTGGGACACGACGACCAAGAACCGGCTGCTCGATGAGTTCACCGGCGAAGCCGATCCGGGCGCGCGGGTGAAAACCTGGGCGAAGCTCCAGCAGCTCATGTACAAGGAGGCGGCGATCGTGCGGCCCGGCGAGTTCTACACCCTGCTGCTCCGGAGCAAGGCGCTCGAGACATTCCGGGCTTCGTACTGGATCGTGCCGTGGAACGTCTCCGCCGTGAAGTAGCCACCCGCTGACCCGGTGCTGGTCTACCTCGCCGGCCGGCTCGCGGCGCTCCTGCCGGTGCTGCTGGTCGTCGCCGTCGTCGTGTTCATGCTGATCCACGTGACGCCGGGCGACCCGGCGCGCGTGCTGCTGGGACAGGATGCGACCGGGGAGCAGGTGGCGGCCCTCCGGCACGACCTTGGCCTCGACCGGCCCCTGCCGATGCAGTTTGTGCTATGGCTTGGCCGGGCGGTGCGCGGCGACCTCGGGCTGTCGTTCTTTCTGCACCTGCCGGTCACGACCGACATTGCCGAGCACGCCGGGCCGACGACGATGCTGTCGCTGCTCGGCCTCGGCGTGGCGCTCGCGATCGGCATTCCGATCGGGATCGTGTCGGCGGTGTTCCGCAACTCATGGCTCGACCAGGCGAGCCTGGCGTTGGCGATGCTCGGGGCCGCCGTGCCGAGCTTCTGGCTTGGGCTGTCGCTCATCGTGCTCTTCGCCGTGGATCTCGGCTGGCTGCCCTCGTCCGGCTATCGTTCTCCCGTCGCGGGGCTCGGCGCGAGTCTGCACTACCTGATTCTGCCCGCGCTCGCGCTCGGGCTCCCGAATTCCTCCCTCATCATCCGCTTCACGCGCAGCAGCCTCCTCGATGTGCTCGGCAATGACTATATCCGGACCGCGAGCGCGAAGGGGTTGCCGCGGCCCCGCGTGGTCTTCCGGCATGCGCTGCGAAACGCGCTGGTCCCCATCCTCACCGTCGTCGGCCTGACCTTTGCCGCGCTCATGGGCGGCGCCGTGGTCACCGAGACGGTCTTCAGCCTGCCGGGGATCGGCCAGCTCGTCGTCTCGTCGGTCCTCCGGCGCGATTACCCGGTGATCCAGGGCGTCATTCTGCTCGTCGCGACGATCTACGTCGTCGTCAACCTGGCCGTCGACGTGCTGTACTTCGTCGTCGATCCACGGGTGCGGTATTGAAGGCGGCCGGCCAGGTGACCACCCGGCCCGATGCGGGCGCTGCGGCAGTCTCCGCCACCGGCGGCCGGCGGGGCGCATCCGCGCTGCTCTGGCGAATGGTCCGGCGCCGGCGGATCGTGGCGGCGGGCTTGGTCCTGCTGCTCGCCATCCTCGCCGCCGCGCTCTTGGCGCCGCAGCTCGCGCCGTACGATCCGCTCGCGCTTGACGTTCCCTCGCGCCTCACCGCCCCGGGCCCGGCTCATCCGTTCGGCACCGACGAGTTCGGCCGCGACATTCTCAGCCGGACGCTGTACGGCGCCCGGCTGTCGCTGGCCGTCGGCGTCCTCGTCACCGTGCTCGCCACCACCGCCGGGATCACCGTGGGGCTGATCGCCGGCACGAATCCTCGGGCCGACCGTCTGCTGATGCGGATCATGGACGGCCTGATGGCGTTTCCCGACATCCTGCTGGCGATCGCGCTCATGGCCTCGCTCGGCCCCAGCGCCAGGAATGTAGTGATCGCGCTGGGGTTTGTGTACACGCCCCGGATCGCGCGGGTCGTCCGCGCCTCGGTGCTGGTCGTCGCCTCCCAGGAGTACGTCGAGGCGGCCCGCGCGATGGGCGCGCGGATCGCGCGGATCCTGGTCCGTCACGTACTCGTCAACACCGCGTCGCCCATCATCGTGCAGGCGACGTTCATCACAGCCTACGCGATGCTGGGCGAGGCGGCGCTGAGCTTCCTCGGGGTCGGCATTCCGCCGCAGATTCCGACCTGGGGCGGCATCATCAGCGAGGGCCAGGTGTATCTGCGGCAGGCCTGGTGGATCAGTATCTTTCCGGGGGCCGCGATCGTGCTGAGTGTCTTGAGCCTGAATTTGCTCGGCGACGGGCTGCGCGATTATCTCGATCCGCGCCTGAGGTATTCGTAGCGCGGCGCGTCCGGCCGATGGGTTGAGGGGGAGTGCGTGTGGGATCGGTGCTGTTGCGAAACGGCCGGGCGATGCATCTCGACGGTTTGCGGCACGGTGCGGCGATCGATCTCGGGATCGGCGCCGACGGCCGCGTCGCGTCGGCGTCGCCCCCCGCGGCGCGGCCGGCCCCGCGTGATGCCGTCCCATTGGCGGCGGATTTCGAGCGCGTCATCGACCTGGCAGGCGCCTGGATCTCGCCGGCATGGATCGACCTGCACGTGCACTGCTACTGGGGGGCGACGTGGCTCTCGATCCGCCCGGAGCTCGTGGGTCCCGCCACCGGCGTCGGTCTCGCCGTGGACTGCGGCAGCGCGGGGGAGGCCAACTTCCAGGGGTTTCGGGAGTTCATCGTCGAGCGGTCGGACTTCCCGATCCTCGCGCACCTCAACATCAGCACGATCGGGCTCGTCGCGGCGAACCGCGTGTGCGAGCTGCCCGGGCCCGACGTCCTGGATCCGGAGCGGACCGCCGCGTGCGTCGAAGCCAACCGGGACCTCATCAAGGGCGTCAAGGTCCGCGCCAGCAAGACCGTGCTCGGCCATTGGGGGATGACGCCCGTGCACGTGGCCAAGGCGACCGCCCGCGCGCTCGGCTTGCCGCTCGTCGTCCACATCGGCGACGCGCCGCCGACGCTGGATGAGCTGCTCGACCTGCTGGAGCCCGGCGACATGATCACCCACTGCTTCACCGGCAGGATCACGAACGCGCTCGACCGGCAGCCCGGTCATCTGCGGCGCGTGCGCGCCCGTCTCGACGAGGGCCTCTGGATCGACGTCGGCCACGGCCAGGGCAGTTTCTCGTACCGCACGGCCAGGCACGCGATCGCCGCCGGGGTCTTGCCGTCCACGATCAGCACCGACCTGCACAACGGGAACATCGCCGGCCCCGTGTGGGACATGCCGACGACAATGAGCAAGATGCTCGCCGTCGGCATGACGGTGGAAGACGCCGTCGAGCGCTCGAGCGCGGCCCCGGCGCGATTCCTGCGGCTCGAGGGATGGGGCCGCGCCGCGGCCGGGGCGCCGGCCCGGTTCACCGTCTTCGACGTGGCCGGCGGCGAGGAGCGGCTGCCGGATTCCTACGGGGCCGTCGCGACGATACGGCGGCTCTTTGAGCCGCGGTACACGGTGCTCGGGGCAGAGGTGAGACCGGCCGGCCGGCGCACCGAGAGCGGAACCGCCGCCAGCGCCTAGCCACAGGGGGACCGGCGGCTCTCATAGAAACAACCGTGACCGGCCGGCGCCGCGAGGCGCCGGCCGGAGCGCCACAACGCCAAGGGGGATGGCACATGGCACGGGTTGGATTTGACGGCAGGGTGACGCGGCGTGAGCTGATCGCGGGCGGGCTCGCGGCCGGCGGCGGACTCGCGGGCTGGGGTCTTCTGTCCGGGCCCGAGCGGACGATCGCGCTCGCGGCCGCGGGGGCGCCGAAGCCCGGCGGAACGTTGGTCGCGGCCCAGGAAGTGGATCCCGTCAGCCTCGATCCGCACACCAATTCGAACTTCTCGTCCCTCCAAGGGTACGAGCACGTGTATGAGAGCCTGACGATGTACGACGAGCGGACGAACGTCGTCCCATCTCTTGCGCAAAAGTGGGAGATTACGAACGGCGGAAAGACCTACGTCTTCCACCTTCGGCCCAACGTGAAGTTTCACAACGGCCAGCCCTTGACGGCCGAGGACGTTAAGTACAGCGTGGAGCGCATTCTGAACCCGAAGACGGCGTCGCCGTGGCGGGACTGGCTCGTGTCGATCAAAGAGGTCACCGCCGTCGATCCGATGACCGTGCGCATGAACCTCGACGCGCCGTACCCCGATCTGCTCGGCGCCTTCGCGGCGATGCGGGCGTCCGGGATCATCCCCAAGGGGCTCGCGGAGAAGGAGAATCTCAAGATCAAGGCGGTGGGGACGGGACCGTTCAAGCTCGCCGAGTACGTCCCTCAAGATCACCTGACGTATGTCCGCAACCCCGACTATTGGGACAAGCCGCTGCCGTACCTCAACGGGATGACCTTCAAGATCCTGACCGAGGAGAACGCCCGGCTCGCGGCCCTGCGCGCCGGGCAGGTTCAGTACGCGACGCTCTCGGCGCAGGGGGTGGCCCAGCTCGAACACGCGCCCGGCCTGAGCGTCATGAAGGCGCCCAACGCCTGGGCGGCCCTCCACTACCTCAACGTGAGCCAAGGGCCCCTGCGGGACGCCCGCGTCCGCCGCGCGATGCGGATGGCGGTGGATACCAACGAAGTGATCCAGAAGTCGGTGTACGGCGCGGGCGTGCCGTCCGGCCCCGTGCCGACCGGCTACGGCGACTGGGCGCTCGATCCCAAGTCGCTCCCGTTCCTCCGGCCCGACATCGAGGGCGCGAAGAAGCTGCTCGCGGAGGCCGGCTACCCCAACGGCGGATTCAAAATCGAGATCAAGTGCTCGCCGCAGTACCCTGAGTTCGTCGCCGACACTCTCGTGATCCAGCAGTCGCTGCGCCGGCTCAACATCGACGCGAGCGTCGTCCAGATGGAGTGGGGGTCGTTCGTGCAGGCGCACGCGCAGGAGATCAAGACGGGCGGCAAGGAAGGCGGAGAGATCTTCGCTTCGGCCAACACGTTCCGGCCGGGTCCCGACGGGTATATCTATCCGTATTTCTTCTCCAAGGCGTCGATCAACGACGGCGGCTACAGCAACCCCAAGCTGGACCCGCTGATGGTGGAGGCCCGCTCGATCTCGAATCACGACGCGCGGCGGAGCCTGTACGTCGAGATTCAGCGGATGCTACTCGAGGACTCGCCGAACTGGTGGTGGTACGCGAAGTTCAACATCGAGGCGCTGTCATCGAAGGTCGGCGGCTACACGCAGTCGTTTACGGGCCGCCGCATCTTCCTCAAGAAGGCCTGGATCGCCGGCTGACGCCGCGGCGTCCGCCCCCCCAAGGGTACGCCCGGCACCATGCGCTACCTCATTCGGCGCGGGCTCTGGACGATCGCCGCGCTCCTCGGCGTGTCGGTCGTGATCTTTCTGCTGGTCCGGCTGCTTCCCGGCACGATCGTAGACATCCTGGCGGGGGCCGAGGGCCAGCTCAGCCCCGACCAGCAGGCGGCGGTGATGCACCAGTTCGGGCTGGACCGCCCCCTCCCGGTGCAGTACGTGTTGTGGCTCGGCAGCATGCTGCGGGGCGACTTCGGCTGGTCGTTCCGGTCCGGGCAGCCCGTCGCGGCGCTGCTCGTCTCCCGGCTGCCGATCACGATCGAGCTGGCGTTCCTCTCGGTCGTCGGCGTGACGCTCGTCGGGATCCCCCTCGGGATCCTGGCGAGCGTGTCGCCGAGCACCCGGGTGAAGACCCTCGTCCAGATCGTCGGGCTGCTCGGGCTCTCGGTGCCGAACTTCTGGATCGCGATCCTCCTCATCATCGGCGCATCGTACCTCTTCCACTGGTTGCCGGCGCTGATCTACGTGCCGCCGTGGGCGCAGCCCTGGGTCAATCTGCAGCAGATGTTCCTCCCGGTGCTGTCGCTCGCCCTCGGTCTCGCCGCGGTCGTCGTCCGCATGACGCGGTCGTCGATGCTCGAGGTGCTCGGCCAGGAGTACGTGACGGTCGCGCGGGCGAAGGGCGTACCGGCCTTGGGCGTGCTGCTGCGGCACGCGTTCCGTAACGCCCTCATCCCGATCGTCACAGTGTTGGGGCTGCAGATGGGGTATCTGCTCGGCGGCGTCGTGATCACCGAGCAGATCTTCGGGCTGCCGGGGCTCGGCTGGACGCTGCTCAACGGCGTCTACCAGCGGGACTACCCGATCGTGCAGGGAACGGTGATGCTGTTTGCCGCGACGTTCGTGCTGGTCAATCTGGCCGTGGATCTGACGTATACCTCGCTCGATCCGAGAATCCGGTACGAATGAGTCCCGTCCGGCAGCGATGAGCGAGGTACCGGTGATCGCCCCGGGGGTCGGGCGCGCCGGCGTGCGGCGCCGGGACCGGCTGTCGCGCCGGATCCGCCGCACCCCGCCCGCGGTCATCGGCGCCGTGCTCGTCGCCGGCGTCGTGGTCGTCGCGGCCGCGGCGCCGCTGCTCGCGCCGCACGACCCGGTCGCGCAGATCGCCACACCCCTCCTGCAGCCCGGCGGGTCGTTCCTCGGCGGCACGGATCAGCTCGGGCGCGACGAGATGAGCCGCATCATCTTCGGGGCGCGGGTGTCGCTGTACGTCGGCGTGCTCTCGGTCGCCGTCGCGCTCGCGCTCGGCGGCACGTCGGGCGTCCTCGCCGGCTTCTACGGCGGATGGATCGACAACGTGACGATGCGCGTGATGGACGTCCTGTTCTCCCTACCGGCGCTGATCCTGGCGATCGCGATCACGGCCGTGCTCGGGCCGAGCCTGACGAACGTGATGCTGGCGATCGGCATCGTCTACGCGCCGACGTTCGCCCGGATCGCGCGCGGTCCGACGCTCGCCGTCGTTCGCCTGCCGTACGTCGAGGCCGCCCGGGCGATCGGGGCGTCCACACCGGCGATCCTGCTGCGGCACATCGTGCCGAACGTGTCCGCGCCGCTTCTGGTGCAGACGACCGTCTCGCTGTCCACGGCCATCCTGACCGAGGCCGCGCTCAGCTTCTTGGGGCTCGGGACGCAACCGCCGACGCCGTCGTGGGGCCTGATGCTGAGCGACGCCCGCCAGTACATGCTGATCGACCCGTGGATCGCCGTGCTGCCGGGGCTCGCGATCGCCGTGACCGTGCTGGGCTTCAACCTGTTCGGAGACGGCCTCCGAGACATCCTGGATCCGCGTATCCGCACGATCTGACGCCGGCCGGACACGAACGTCCCGTGCGGCCGCACGGGCAGGAGGAGTGGGCATGCCGAAGGTGCCGTATCTCTACGAGCACATGACGTGGGAGGAGGTCAACGATGCCGTGCGCGCCGACAGGGTGGCGCTCATCCCTGTGGGCACGATCGAGGACCACGGGCCGCACCTGCCGGTGGACACGGATGTCGTCATCGCGTCCGCGTTCTGCGAGCGGGCGGCGCAGCTCGCCCCGGACGAGATTGCGCTGTTGCCGTGCATCCGGGTCGGCTACAGCCCGCACCACATGGACTTCCCGGGCACGCTCACGATCCGCTGGAACACGTTCGTCGAATACCTCGCCGACATCACGCGCAGCCTGGCGCATCACGGGTTCACAAAGATGCTGATGGTGAACGGGCACGGCAGCAACCGCCCGCTCGTCGAAATGGCGGCCCGGATCACCGTGGTCGAGCGGCCGGACGTCCACTGCGCCTATACGTCGTGGTGGGATCTCGCGGACGTGCGCGCCGCCTTCAACGCCGTGCGGGAATCGCGGGTGACGTCGCACGCCTGCGAGATCGAAACCTCCGTGTACCTGGCCGTCGACCCGTCGCGGGTCCGGATGGACCGCGCCGCGGCCGACACCACGTACCGGCAGTCGCCGCATTTCTGGGGTGATCTCGCCGGGCGCAGGCCCGACCCGGCGTTCAAGAATCCGCTGTGGATGACCGAATACTGGAGCGCGGACTCGACCAACGGGATCAAGGGGGATCCGACGCGCGCGACCGCGGAGAAGGGCGAGGCGGCGCTCGCCGCCGGCGCCGCCGAGCTCGTCGAGATCATCCGCGAGTTCCGTGCCCGGCCGATCAAGCCCCGGGTGCCGCACCAGGTCCGGCCGGCGCAGCCGCTCGGGATCGCCAAAACGTAGGGCGGCTCCACGCGCCCTGGTGTGCCGCCGCCTCGCGGCTTACGTGACCGGCTGATGTTTACGATCGAGGAGCGCGATGGTATCCGTGACCGGATCCTCGCGATCGCGCACGCGGATCCGCGTATCGTCGCAGGCGCGATGATCGGGTCCCTGACGCAGGGGCTCGGTGATCGCTGGTCGGACCTGGATCTCGGCTTCGGCGTCGGGGACGGCGCAACTCCGGCCGAGGTGCTCGCCGACTGGACGCCGCGACTCGAACGCGAGTGCCAGGCGGTGCATCTCTTCGACCTCGCCTCCGGCGCGGCGATCTATCGCGTGTTCTTGTTTCCCGGCGCCCTGCAGGTCGATCTGTCGTTCGCGCCGGCGGCCGGATTCGGCGCCCGCGGCCCGAAGTTCAGGCTGCTCTTCGGCGCCGCGGTCGAGCACCCCCGCGCGGAGCCGCCGTCCGCACCGCACCTGTTCGGCTTAGGCGTGCACCACGCGGTGCGCGCCCGGTTCTGCGTGGAGCGCGGCCGGCTGTGGCAGGCGCAGCATTGGATCAGCGAGTTGCGCGAGATTGGTCTCACCCTGGCCTGCCGCCGGCGGGAACTCGAGACGGCGCAGGGAAGGGGTTACGACGAGCTCCCCTCCGAGGCCTTGAAGCCGTTCGAAGAGACCTTGGTGCGCGCACTAGATCGGGCCGAACTCCTGCGGGCGCTCCGTGACGCGATCGACGGGCTGTTGCGGGAAGCCGGCGAAGCCCGGGCGCTGGCGGTAAAGGTCGAAGGTCAATTGCGAGAGCTGACCTCGCGTGACTTCCGGCACAGATAGGCTCGGCATTTGTCCTGCAGGCCGGCGATGCGCGCGTGAGCGAGACCCGCGCGGTTAGCGACGCAGGGACGGGGAGTCCTCGTCGAGACGCCGCACGAACGGTTCGAGTGGAGTATCCTGGGTCAGCCGCACAAGCCGGTCATCGGCCGTTCACCACCTGACATTTCCTCGGCGACCGCCGGCCGGATGTACAAACCGTCGCAAACCGGGCAGCGAAAGTGCTCCTCACCACCCGAAGGGCAGCGCGAACGTCGGGGGCGTCGCGTGGTGGTCGCGGCGCTCGGGCCGGGGCCGGGTCCGGAACCAGCGCACCATCTCGACGAGGTGCGTCACCGTATGCTCGAAGACGTGACGGCCCTTCTCCGGCGTCGCCCGCGCCGCCTCGCCGATGACGCCGCTGTCCGTGTACGTCGAGGTCCACTCCACGATCGCGGCCGGCGAGGACGCGGTCAGGTCCACCGTGTGCCAGCGTTCGGCCCCCGGCAGCGCCATGAACGCCGCCAACTCGCTCCGGATCTCCCCGGCCCGCACGCCGTCCGGATCGATCTGCTGGTACAGGGAGGTCTCGAGCTCGCAGGCGTGCGCGCAGCCGCCGGGCAGCACCGACTCGCGCCACTCCCGGTTCCACCGGTCCGCGACGAGCTGCCACCAGGAGAGCGTCAGGCACAACGCGTCGGTTTGGAGGATCGTCTGCCGCCCGACCTCTTCCACCAACGGGTGGTTCGAGCCGTGCCCGTTCAGAACAACGATGCGCTTGAAGCCGTGGTAGGCGACCGAGCGCGTGATGTCGAGCAGAAACTTGACGAACGTGCTCGGCTCGATATTGATCGTCCCGGGAAAGTCCATCACGTGATGACAGTAGCCGTAGGCGACGGGCGGCAGGACCAGCATGTCGGCGGGCGAGCGCCGGGCGGCTTCGTAGACGACCGCCGCGCTCAGCTTCGCGTCGACATCCAGCGGCAGGTGATGGCCGTGCTGCTCGGTCGAGCCGACGGGGAGGATCACCACCTTGTTCATCCCCACGGCTTCGTTGATCTCCGGCCACGTGAGGGCCTCGTACCGGTACTCCTGTTCAACCGATCTGCGGCTGCTCGACGTCCGTGCGGTCGCCACCAGCGTCCTCCTTCTCGCTCATCATGATGCGGCCAGCACGCGGCGGGTGAGGAACGCCCGGACGCTCTCCATGAACGCCGGCGTCTCCTCGGCCTGCGGCGAGTGGCCGCTGTGCTCGAAGATATGCAGCTCCGCGCCGGAGATCCGAAGGGCCAGCTCCTCGGATTCCGGAATCGGGCAGATCCAGTCGTGCCGGCCGACGCCCACCCACGTCGGGACGCGGATCCGCGAGAGGCCGTCCCGGACGTCGTAGCGATCGTAGTCGCGGATCAGCGCGCGCCGCGTCACGGGATCGAAGTCGCGGCCGGCGAGGGAGAGGGGAGCGCGGCGCGTGTCATGGTAGTACATCGGCTGGATCGTCTCGAAGGCCCGCCGGAACTCCGCGGGATCGGTGATCGAGCCGTCCCAGAGGCGGCGGTATGCCTCACGCATGGCCGGAGTGCCTTCGCGTTCCATATTGGCCGTTGCACGCGGCATGAACGCCTTGCTCGGCGCGGTCCCGACGAGGACGAGCGCCTGCAGCGCGTCCGGGTACGTCGTCGCATAGAGCAGCGAGATAAAGCCGCCGGCGGACGTGCCGAGAAGGATCGGCCGCTCGAAGCCGAGCGCCCGGCACAGCCCGCGCAGGTCCTGCGCCAGCCGATCCTGCGTGTAGGTCTCCTCCGGGGCCTTGGACGACCGGCCGTGCCCGCGATGGTCGTAGGCGACCAGGTGGACGAGATCGGCGAGCGGCGCGTACAGGGCGAGGCGGCCGGGATGCCCCACACCCGGGCCGCCGTGCACCAGCACGCAGGCCGGCCCTTCGCCTGTGGTTTCGTAGAAGAGGTCGACATCTCCGACGCGTACGTTCATGCCGATCTCCCTTCGTCGTTCACCGCGCCCGCGGGTCGAGCGCGTCTCTCAGGCCGTCGCCGACCAGAATTGATGCCGAGCACTACGAGAAAGATCGCGGTTCCCGCAGATATGACAGCCCCGATATGACAGCCCCGATATGACAGCCCCGATTCGTCAGGATCGCGTCCTAGTTTCGCGCCCCCGCCGGGGCGGTCCTGGAGCGACGTGGTGTACCCGTGGCCGGCACAGGAGCGCGTTCGGCCAGCAGAGAAGAAATAAAATTCCGTGTCTGCGCCACCAAGCAGCGCGTTCCTCCGCGCGTGCCATCGCCTTCCCATGCCCTACACGCCCGTGTGGCTGATGCGGCAGGCCGGACGCTACCTGCCGGAGTATCGGAAGGTCCGCCGGCGGCTGAGCCTCCTGGACCTGTGCAAGACGCCGGGCGCCGCGGCCGAGGTGACCCTGCAGCCGGTCGACCGGCTCGGCGTCGACGCGGCCATCCTGTTTGCGGACATCCTGCTGCTCGCGGAACCGCTCGGCGTAGGGCTCACGTATGCGAAGGGCGAGGGGCCGGTGATCGCCAGGCCTGTCCGTACGCGCGACGACGTGCGCCGGCTGCCGGACGTCGACCCGGCGGATGCCGTGCCCTTCGTCTTCGAGACCGTCCGGCTGGTGCGCCGCGCGCTCGCCGGGCGGGTTCCGCTGATCGGCTTCGCCGGCGCGCCGTTCACCGTGGCCTCGTACCTCGTCGAGGGCGGCCCGTCCCGGGATTTTCTCGATACGAAGCGCGTGATGTACGGCGATCCGGAGACGTGGACCGCCTTGATGGAGCAACTCAGCCGGCTCACCGCACGATATCTGGCGGGTCAGATCGAGGCCGGGGCCGAGGCGGTCCAATTGTTCGACAGCTGGGTGGGGTGCCTCTCGCCGGATGCATACCGCCGCTACGTGCTGCCGTTCACGCGTCGCGTCCTCGCCGCGCTCCCCCCGCAGGTGCCGCTGATCCACTTCGGGACCGGCACCGCGGGGTTGCTCGAAGCGATGCGGGAGGCCGGCGGACAGGTCATCGGCCTCGATTGGCGCGTCGATCTCGGCGCGGCCTGGGCGCGGCTCGGCCCTGACGTCGGCGTCCAGGGGAACCTCGACCCGGCGGTGCTGCTCGCCCCGCCGGCGGAGATCGAGCGCGGCGTCCGCGGCGTCCTGGACGCGGCGGCGGGGCGGCCGGGCCATATCTTCAACCTCGGGCACGGCGTCCTGCCCGACACGCCCTGGCAGCATGTGAAGGCCATGGTGGAGATGGTCCACGAGGCGAGCCGGCGATGACCGTCCCGTACGAGGCGGTGCTGTTGATCGCGTACGGCGCGCCGGAGCGGCCCGAGGACGTCCGTCCGTATCTGAGTGGCATCCTGCGCGGCCGGCGCCTGCCTCCCGGCCGGCTCGAGGAGGTGGCACATCACTACGATGCGCTGGGAGGACGGTCTCCCTTGACGCCGTTGACGCGACGGCAGGCCGCGGCCCTCCAGCGCGCCCTGGAAGGGCGCGGGCTCCCGCTGCCGGTCTACGTCGGCATGCGCAACTGGACTCCGTATCTCCATGAGACGCTCGCCGAGATGCGCGCGGCAGGCGTGCGGCGCGCGGCCGGCATCATCATGGCGCCGCATCAAAGTTACGCGAGCTGGGAGCAGTATCACGAAAACGTGGCCGAGGCCCGCTCCCGGATCGGCGAGGGCGCGCCCGCGGTCGAATACCTCGGGCCCTGGTTCGATCGGCCGGGGTTCATCGACGCGCAGGCCGATCGGGTCTCGGTCGCCCTGCGCGCTGTGCCGGACGAGGGACGGGAGGCGGTCAGATTGGTGTTCACAGGGCACAGCATTCCGGCGGCCATGGCGGAACGGGGTCCGTATCCGGCCCAGGTCGTGGCGTCGGCGGAGCTGGTCGCCGCCCGCCTTCCGCACGCGGCGTGGCAGATGGCGTATCAAAGCCGCAGCGGCGATCCGCGCGAGCCGTGGCTCGAGCCGGACGTGAACGACGCCCTGCGGGCGCTGGCCGCGCGGCACGCGGGCGCGGTCGTCGTCGTGCCGGTGGGATTTGTCTCCGACCATGTCGAGGTGCTGTACGATCTGGACATCGAAGCCCGCAAGACGGCGACGAGCCTCGGCCTCGCCTTCTATCGGGCGGGCACGGTCATGGACCATCCGTCGTTCATCGGGATGCTCGCGGACCTTGTCGTCGAGCAGGCCATCGCTTAGCCGCGGCATGGCGACCGGCGCGCTCGGGCCGTCTTCGGAGGCGCACGGGCTTGATGCCGCCCGGCGTCCACGGATCGTGATCGTCGGGGCCGGCATCACCGGGCTCGCCGCCGCGCTCCGCATTGCCGACGCCGAGGGGATCGAGTTGGTCGTGTGCGAGGTCGAACCGCGTGCCGGCGGGGTCATGCGGACCGAACGCACCGACGAGTATCTCCTCGAGGCCGGACCGGATTCGTTCCTCACCGAGAAGCCCGACGCGCTACGGTTGTGCGAGCGGCTCGGCCTCGCCGGCCGGCTGATCGGAATCCGCGAGGGGGCGGCCCGCGCCTACGTCGTGCGTCGGGGCCGTCTTGTGCCGATTCCGGACGGCTTCCGGCTGATCGCCCCGACGCGGGTGCTGCCGTGGCTCCGATCGCCCCTCTTTTCGTGGCCGGGCAAGCTGCGCATGGCCCTGGACTACGTCCTGCCCCGGGGCCGCGCCGTCCCGGATGAGAGCGTGGCGTCCTTTGTCACGCGGCGTCTCGGGCGCGAGGCGTTCGATCGCGTGGCCGAGCCGATGATCGGCACGATCTATACGGCGGACACCGCCAGGCTCAGCCTCGCCGCGACGATGCCGCGTCTGCTCGAGCTGGAACGCCGGTACGGCAGCGTGACCCGCGGTCTCCTCCGGGCCCGGGCCGCCGGCGCGGGAAAGACCGCCGCACGCGGCCGGCCCCTCGGACTGTTCGCCGCGCCCGCGGACGGCATGCAGGCGCTTGCGGACGCGGCGGCTGCCCGTCTGCCGGCGGGCGTGCTCCGGCTCGGTACGTCCATTACAAGTGTGGCGCGCCGGCGGAGCGGCACGTACTACCTCGGGCTCGCCGAGGGAGGCGGACTCGAGGCCGACGGCGTGATCATCGCGACCGGTGCCGCGGTGGCGGCGCGGCTGCTCGCCGGCCTGGACGAGGCGCTCGCGTCGCGTCTCGGCCGAATCTCCTACGCGTCCTCGGCGAGCGTGACGCTCGCGTACCGGCGCAGCGAGATCGCGCATCCCCTCGACGGTTTCGGGTTTATCATGCCGCGCCTCGAGCGCCGGCCGATTCTCGCCGCGTCCTTCTCCAGCGTCAAGTTCGCCGGTCGGGCGCCGGCAGACCGTGTGCTCATCCGCGTGTTTCTCGGCGGCGCGCTTGCCCCCGAGATCGTCGACCTGGACGACGCGCGGCTCCTCGCGACGGTCCGCGGCGAGATGACGTCGTTGTTGGGTGTTGCGGGAACGCCGCACCTGGTGCGGGTGCTCCGCCATCGCGATGCGATGCCGCAGTATCTCGTGGGGCATCTCGAGCGGGTGGCGGAGATCGAGGCGGGCGTCGCGGCCCACCCCGGCATGGCCCTGGCCGGCGCCGCCTATCGAGGCGTCGGCGTTCCGGATTGCATCCGATCAGGGGAGATGGCGGCCGAGCGTGTACTCGCCCATATTCTGAGCGGCCGGGTGGAGCGGTCGGGCGTGCCTCGCTAGACCGGCGTTCCCCCGATGACGCTCATTCCGACCGCGGTCGGGTCGCGCCCGCCGTCCCTATTGCGACTCATCCGGCCTTACCTGGTTGCCGCTTGAGCCGTCGCGATTTCCTCCGGGCCATATCGGTAAGCGCGAAAGACGGAGTTGTGGACCGGCGCGTCGGGCTGTCCGGCCGGTCTCGCGAAGTATGGATTGACGTACTCCCAAACGACCATTCCGTCGCGGGTCACCTCGAAGAGGCGTCCGAAGTTTCCCTCGCAGATCAAAGTGTTGCCGTTTGACAGGCGCTGCGCGTTCGAAATGTAGGGACTGAAGAAATCGAACAGCCGGCGCTCCTGATACGACCACACGATCTGCTTCGTGGCAGGATCGACTTCGATGACGCGGGAGTAGGGGACCGGGTGATTGATCCGGTGCGTGCCATTGTCGAAGATCAGGAGATGGCCGTTAGGCAACGGGGCAGGCGCGTGCTGCTGGGCCAGCGTCGGCGGCCCGAGCTTCCAGATGATCTCACCGGATCCGCGGTCGACGATTGCGACCGTCGAGATGTACCGAAAGCTCACCACGATGTTTCCGTCGGGCATCTCGGCGACGGTATTGCCGTGCGTCCATTCGTGCCGGTGATCCTGGAGCGTGATGCGGTCCGTCTCGGGATCAAGATGCTCCCAACTACGCCATTCCCAGACGACGTGCCCACCCGTCGTCATCTCCACGAGGTAATCGGCGTACATCTCGCCGTGGTACTCGGTACCGCGGATTCCGCCCTGGACGCGGGCGGCGAGGTCCGGACCGATCGCGGTCATGCAAAGCAGCAGAACATTCCCGTTGCGCAGCCGCACGGCATCGTGGTGATGATCGGGATGGCGCACTTCCCAGAGAATCCGTCCGCGCCAGTCGGCTTCGAGCACGGCCCCTCCCTTCCAGGGCTGCGCGCTGATGAAACGCCGGCTCGGTTCTTCTACAATCTTGCCGTTGTACAATAACATTCCCGTGTCGGTGAGGTAGCCGTACAAGCCGGGCGGGTAGGGCAGCTCCCAGGTGTGGACCACGCGGCCGTCGAGGTCGACAAGGTAGACGGTCGTCTCGGAGGTCAGCGGGGCGAATAGCGTCAGGCCTGGGCAGGCCCGTTCAGGATCGTACGCGCGCAGGCCCACACCGGCGCGTTTTAGCTTGATCTGCTCGACCTGGGCCACGACGGCGCTTTTCCGGTGTAGGCGAAATCACGAGGCGCCGAAGCGCCCGGTGATTTCCTGCGGGGCGGGCAGCGTATCTTCGCGATACAGATGCAGCGCCTGCAACACGGGCCGATCGCTGACCGCGAAGAGATCGGCGGTCTCGTCCGCTTCGTGGTCGACCGCGGCCCACGACGGAGTCACGAACACGTCGCCCGGTCCCCAGTCGAAGCGCTCGCCGGTGATCACGGTGCAGCCGCGGCCCCGGAAGACGACCCAGATCGAACTGCCGGTCTTGCGGCGGGTGGCCGTCCGCCCCCCGGGGTGGATCCGATGCATCTCGCAGGAAAACGTGGCGAACGCGGGCGCGCCGGTCAGCGGATTCACGTACTCCAGGCTCGTCATCCGGCCGCCCCGGGCCCGGTGCATCGCCTCGAGCGCCCGGTCGGTCTCGCCCCACGGGTAGCGCAGGAGCGGGGAGTGCGCCGCAGGGGACATCGCCTCGATCTCGCGCAGCCCCACGCCCGTGAAGGTTCGCTCGGACAAATCGCGGCCGTCGACCGGCTGGACATGCGCCGGATGGGGCTCGAAGAAAATCGACTCCAGGGTGGTGACCAGGGGCAGATCGAGGCCGTCGAACCAGACCATCGGGGCGTCGCTGCCGTTGTTGTGATCGTGCCAGTTCCAGTTCGGCGTCAGGATCAGATCGCCCGGTTCCATTGAGACGGCGTCGCCGTTTACGGTCGTGGAGACGCCGGAGCCGGTCAAGACGAAACGAACGGCCGCCGGTGAGTGCCGGTGGGCTGGGGCGGATTCCCGCGGACCGAGGTACTGAATCGCGCCCCAAAGCGTGGTGCTGGTGAACGGCAGGCCCCGGAGCCCCGGGTTGGCGAACGCGAGCACGCGCCGGTCGCCGCCGCGGTCGAGGGTGATGATCTCGCCAGCCCGCTTGGCCAACGGGAGGATGTCCTCCCACTTCCAGAGCCACGGCCTCGTGGTGGGGACCGGAACGTCGGGCATCAGTTGCTTGGCGATTTTCCAGAGCGGCTGGAGATCGCGCGCGGCCAGAGCACCGCAGAACTCGTCGTACCCGACCTCAACGGTATAGGAGGGGCTGATGTCGATGGTCACGGGACACCCCCGGACGGTTTCCTGTAACCTGCGTGAATCGTATCGTGCCAACGCTTTCTCCCTCGATCTGTTCGCCGGTGACAGCATTCTTGCCGCTGACGGAGATCGCGTTTTGCCCGGTGATAACGGCTACGTCGCCGTAGAGTCTAATTTTCGCATCTTCGAATTCGACTCGCGTAACCGGCCTCGGTGACGGCGCGTAAGCGAGCCACTCATCTCGATTTTGGACTTTGCCTTCGATATCGATGTGGAGGTAGTCTGAAGCCAACAATCGGCCGAGCGCGACAACATCGCTTTTCGCCCATACTTGCGCGAATTGTCGGATCCGCTGCTCAAGCTCTCTTTCGGACCGCGCGCTACTTTCGTCTGTCACTGGAATGCGCCCCGCTCTGGCCCCACTTTACACTGCCGTTAGCCCCGTGCCGACAGCCGCGGATCGAGCGCGTCGTGCAGCCCGTCCCCGGCGAGGTTGAAGGACAGGACGACGAGCGCGATCGCGACCCCCGGTGCCAGCGCGGCCCAAAAGGCGGTGAGCAGATACTTGTAGGCGTCGGCGAGCATCGCACCCCACTCCGGTGTCGGGGGCTGCGCGCCGAGTCCGAGGAAGCCCAACCCGGCCGCATCAAGAATTGCCGTCGCGACTCCGAGCGTGCCCTGCACGACCAGCGGGGCCGCGGCGTTGGGGAGAATCGACCGCAGGAGAACCCGCCACGGCCTGGCGCCCATGGCCCGGGCCGCGGTCACGTACTCATATTCCTTGATTGCGAGCGTCGATCCTCGCGCCACGCGTGCAAAGACGGGAATGTTCACGACGCTGACCGCCAGAATCGTGTTGTTGAGACCCGGACCGCGCATCGCCACGATCCCGATCGCCAGGATGATCGACGGGAATGCCAGCATGACGTCCATCAGACGCATGATGGTGCCTTCGACCCGGCCTCCCGCGTAGCCGGCGGTGATCCCGAGCAGCGCCCCGATCAGAAGCGATCCTGAGACCGCAACGAGCCCGACTGTCATCGAAATGCGGGCTCCGAGGAGCACACGCGCGAACACGTCGCGGCCCAGTTCGTCGGTGCCGATCAAATGCTGGGCCGACGGCGGCTGGAGCCTGCCGAGAAGATCCTCCTGATCCGGGCCCTCAGGAACAATGTGTCCGGCGAAGATCGCGATCAACGCGAAGAAGATGATCATGCCGAGCCCCACCCGCGCATTGCCGTTGCGCCAAAACCGGCGGGCGGCCATCCGGAGGGCCGACCGTCCGGACGGCCGGGCCGCCGGGAGTGCGACGGCCGGCGGGGCGCCGGGCCGGGTCTGCTCAGGCGTAGCGGATGCGGGGATCAAGGAAGGCATAGAGGACGTCGACGACGAGGTTCACCAGCACGAATACCAGCGAGAACAGGAGAATGCCGGCGAGAACGACGGGGTAATCGCGGAACAAAATCGAGTCGTACATGTACCGGCCCACGCCGGGCCACGAAAAGATCGTTTCGGTCAGCGTGGCTCCGCCGAGGAGAAAGCCGACCTGGAGTCCGATCACCGTGATGACCGGGAGGAGGGCATTTCTCAGACCGTGATCCAGCACTACAGTGCGGCCGGTCAGGCCCTTCGCGTACGCGGTGCGGATGTAGTCTTGATGCAGCGCGTCCAGCATGGTCGCTCGGGTCATTCGCGCGATGATCGCGGTCGGGATCGACCCGAGCGTGATGCTCGGCAGGATGAGATGACGCAGAGCGTCCAGCGCGGCGGGCCAATTGGCGGTGAGCAGGCCGTCCAGGACGTCGATCCGCGTGATCGACACGATCGAGAAATTGACGCCGAGTTGTCCGGCGGTCGGCAGCACGTGCAGGTAGACGCTGAAGACGTACACGAGCATCAGCCCGAGCCAAAACACCGGTTGCGAGATGCCGGCGAGGGCAAGCAGCATGCCGAGCCGGTCGAACACGGAATTCGGCCGCGAGGCGGAGACGATGCCGATCGGCACGCCCACCAGCAGCGCCACCGTCATCGATCCCATCATCAGTTCAATCGTCGCCGGAAACCGCGGAATGTACTCGTCGATCACGCGGCGGTGGCTGTCGAGCGACTGGCCGAAGTTGCCGTGGAGCACGTTCCACAGGTAGATGCCGTACTGTACGGGCAGCGGTTGGTCCAGCCCAAACTCGTGCTGCACGCGCCGCACGGCCTCGGACGTCGCGTGCTCGCCGAGGTAGACCGTCGCCGGATCGCCGGGAATGAGGTGGATAATCAAGAACGCCGCCGCCGACACCCCCAGGAGGATCGGGAGGAGCGCGATCGCGCGGCGGGCGATGTACCGGGCCATGCGGCCGGACACGCGTCGGGGGGCGGGGACTCGCGGTCCCGCGCCCCCCGCGCGCGGTGGTTACCTGACCGAAACGATCTCCATGTACTCGTTGGCGTCCGGCTGGCCGATGAGGCCGTCGACGTTCTTGCGGACCAGGAGCGGTACTCTGGCGTGTCCCAGCGGCACGTCGCGGTAGTCGGCCATGACCATCGATTCCGCCTGCGCGTACAGTTTGGCTCGATCCGCCTGCTTGCTGACGACCTTCGCCTTGTTGATCAGGTCGAACACGGCCGGGTTGTTGTAGGAGAGATAGGCCTGGTTGGGATCGTACTTGGTGAAGAAGTACCCGAGCCAATCGTCCGGATCCCCGTTGTCGCCGATCCATCCGATCATGTACATGGGGAACTTGTTGCTACTGCGGCTGTCCTTCAGGTACGTCGCCCAGTCCTCCGTCATGAGGTGGGCCCGGATTCCGACCTTACTCAAGTCGCTCGCGATCGCGGTCCCGATCTCCTTGCCGTTCGGGAAGTACGGCCGGCTCACCGGAATGTACCAGAAGTCGAACGAGAATCCGTTCGGGTAGTTCGCTTCCGCGAGCAGCTGCTTCGCCTTGGCGGGGTCGTAGGGAATCGGCGCCACGTTGGCGCGGCCCCACATCGTCGGCGGCATGTGCTGGTTGGCCACCTGGCCGTAGCCGCCGTAGAGCGCGTCGACGATCGCCTTGCGGTTGATCGCCAGCGCGACAGCCTCGCGGAGCCGCTTGTCCTTGAACAAAGAATTGTTCATGTTGAAGCGGAGCCAACCGGTGTTGAAGGCCGGCCGGAACACGGCCTTCAAGTTCGGATCGCGCTGCGCGACCCGGACGTCGTCCGGATTCGGCGCTTCCATCGCGCTCACCTCGCCGGCCTTGAGTGCCAGGAAGCGCGCCGCATTGTCCTTGATCACGCGCATGATGAGCCGTTGCACCTTGGGCAGGCCTTTCCGGAAAAAGCTGGGGTTGGCGACCATGGTCACGTGATCGTCCCGCACCCACTCCACGAACTTGAAGGGCCCGGTGCCCACCGGATGCTGGCCGACGCCCGTGCCGCCGTACTTCTGGAACGAGGCCGGGCTGTTGAACTCGAAGGTGATGATGGAAAGGTTGTACAGCAGCGGGGCGTTGGGCTGCTTCAGCACCAACTGCAGAGTATAGGGGTCGACGACTTTGGCCTCTTTGTAGTAATCGGCCATGAAGCCGTCCCAGTACGAGTAATCGGCGTCCTTCGCCGCATGGTAGGGGTTCTTGGCATCTGCCTGACGGTCGAAGTTGAACTTTGCCGCCGCGGCGTTCCACGGCGTCCCGTCGTGGAACGTCACGCCCCGGCGCAGCTTGAACGTCCACACCAGGCCGTCGGGCGACACCGACCAACTGGTCGCGAGGTCCGGCTCGACCGCCGTCTGGCCCGGCTTCGCGCGGACGAGCAAATTGAAGAGCTGGGTCGTGACCTCGGACGTCTCGCCGTTGGAGCTCACCTGATTGTCGAGTGTGTCGGCGTCCCCGGACTTGCCCCAGATGAGCGTCGTGGGACCGGCGGCCCAGCTCATCACCGACCCTGGGACCACGAGCACGCCGGCGACGAGCGCGGCAACGATTGCAAGAGCGGTAGCCACACGCCTCCAGCCCGATTGCGCTGTCACCATGCAACGCCTCCCCCTGCGTGAGATAATCACTTCCAAGCCATAGTATGTTCGTGTGCTACCCCCGCCCCTCCTTGGGGACCATAGGCCACGCGCCCCGTCTTAGTGGTATAATCTCGGACAAGCGATGACGGGGCCGTAGGTCCAGGCGGCCGTAAGAGAGGCGGGGTCATGGCTGGAAGCCCCGCTCGAACGCCGGATCGAATACCACCCCGGAGCCGCGGGTGTACGCCGCGAAACCTGCGGAACGAGTTCCGACGCCGTTCTCGTCGGGTGCCGCGGGGTCCCCAAGAATTGGCATCATTGCCGCGAATTCTTGGGGTGCCGATAAGCCCGCCGGGTGCGCCCGTGAGCGCGCGCGGAGTGGTCCGCCGCACCGGAATGCCTGTCGGTGCGGCGGGAAGGTGGGTGGAACCGCGGTGCCTCCGTCCCATTGGGACGGGGGCGCTATTGTTTGTCGGGGAGGAGTACATCATGGCCGAACGGATCTCGGTTGACCAGATCACGCTGCGGCTGCCGGACGGATCGACGCGGTCGTACGCGCGCGGCACGACCCTCGCCGAGGTGGCGCGGGACGCCGGCGTCCGCGACGTGCTCGCCGCCCGTGTCGACGGCGAGGCGCGCGATCTGGCGTTTCCGCTGGAGCGTGACGCCGCGATGGAGTGGCTGACGTTCGCGGATCCCGGGGGCCGCGAGGTCTACTGGCACAGCACCTCGCATCTGCTGGCGCAGGCGGTCCGCGAGCTCTTTCCCGACGCCAAGCTCGCGATCGGGCCCCCGATCGAGGACGGGTTCTACTACGACTTCGACATCGGGCGGCCGTTTACGCCGGACGATCTCGCGCGCATCGAAGCCCGGATGCGAGAGCTGGCCGCGCGCGACGAGCGGATCGAGCGGATCGCCGTACCGCGGGACGTCGCGCGCGGTCTGTTCGGCGAGCGCGATGACATCTACAAGGCCGAGCTGCTGGAAGGCATCCCCGACGACCCGGTGAGCTTCTACCGGCAGGACGGCTTCCAGGACATGTGCCGGGGTCCGCATCTCGCCTCCACCGGCCTCATCAAAGCGGTGAAGCTGCTCAGCACGTCGGGCGCGTACTGGCGGGGCGACGAGCGGCGCCCGATGCTCCAGCGCATCTACGGGATCTCGTTTCCGACCCAGCCGGCGTTGGACGAGTACCTGGCCCGCCTGGAGGAGGCGAAGCGCCGGGACCATCGGAAATTGGGCCGAGAGCTCGCCCTCTTCGCCTCGGTGCAGGAGGTGGGACAGGGCCTGCCGCTGTGGCTGCCGCGGGGGGCCACGGTGCGCCGGCTCCTCGAGCGCTACATCATCGATCTCGAAGAGAGCCTCGGCTACCGGCACGTGCACACCCCCGACCTGGCGAACGTGGAGTTGTACAAGATCAGCGGCCACTGGGATCACTTCCGCGAGAACATGTACCCGCCGATGAAGGTCGACAGCGAAGAGCTCGTGCTGCGGCCGATGAACTGTCCGCACCACATCATGGTGTTCAAGCACGGCCAGCACAGCTACCGCGATCTGCCGGTGCGCATCGCCGAGCTCGGGACGATGTACCGCTACGAGCGGTCGGGCGTGCTGACCGGCCTCGCCCGCGTGCGGGCGATGACGCTGAACGACGCGCACATTTTCTGCCGTCCCGACCAGCTGATGGACGAATTTATCGCGGTCGTCCGGTTGATCCAGCGCGTCTACCAGGACCTCGGATTGCATCCCTTCTGGTATCGGGTCTCGCTCCGGGATCCCCGGGACCGCGAGAATTTCATGCAGGACGACGCGATGTGGGAATCGGCCGAAGGCCAGCTACGGCAGGCGATGCAGACGCTCGGCCTCGACTACGTCGAAGCGCCGGGTGAGGCGGCGTTCTACGGTCCCAAGCTGGACGTGCAGGTGCCCAACGTCATGGGCAAGGACGAGACAATCTCCACCGTGCAGATCGATTTCTACCTGCCGGAGCGGTTCGGCCTCGAGTACGCCGGCGAAGACAGCCGGCCGCACCGCCCGGTGATGATCCACCGCGGCGTGATCAGCACGCTGGAGCGCATGATGGCCTTCCTCATCGAGCAGTACGCGGGGGCCTTCCCGCTCTGGCTCGCGCCGGAGCAGGTGCGCGTGCTCCCGATCGCCGACCGGCATCTCGGCTACGCGCGCCGGGTCGCCGACGTCCTGCGGGGGAAGGGCATCCGGGCGGAGATCGATACGTCAAGCGAGCGGACGGGACACAAGATCCGTGAGGCGCAATTGATGAAGCTCCCGTATATGCTGGTGGTGGGCGATCGCGAAGAAGCGCAGACCGCGGTGGCGGTGCGCAGCCGGGCGAAGGGCGACGAGGGCCAGGTACCGCTCGCGGCCTTTGCGGAACGGGTGATGGCCGAGGCGGCGGCCCGGCAGTGAGGGATCGGGCCCTACGGCGCCCTGGCGACGATACGCAGCGTCACCGTGACCGGGTCGCGGGCGACAAAGATGAACGCGCGCGGATAGGGGATGCCGTAGTCCGCCATCCGGACGGTGGCCGTCGCGTCGGCGCGATATTCGTGCGCGAGTGCTGTGACCATGGCCGTGAAGGCCGCGTCCCGGGTGACGGCGCGGATGGTCAGCCGCCCGCGGATCGCGGCGGGGAAGGGGCGCACGCCCAACCCCGGCTGGGCCGCGGCCGTGCCGGAAAACGTGATCGCGGGATACGTGCCGGTCTGCAGGAAGGTGGCCGCCATCGCGCGGTCGCGGGCGGGGTTGTCCGTGGTGAGCGTTCGGGCGTTGACGGTCCCCGCGATCTTGGCGACGTAGCGCTCGCCGTCCGCCTCCGGCTCGACCACCACCGTGCCCGTGACCCGCGTGGTGTGCCCGGAGAACCCGCCGCGGTTGTCGGGGACCGCGAAGACCACCGACGATTCGCCGGGGACGATCGCGAAGCCGTGCACGGGCAACAGGGCCGCCGGCGCGTGCGCCGCCGGGGTCGTCCCGGGGGCCGCCGCGGCGGGGAAGACCGTTGCCGCCAGCATCGTGATCACCAGCAGGACGCGCGTCGTATTTCGGGCCGGCCGGACCTTGGTCATCGTCGCACCTCTCCCCGACGTGGTACCGCGTTTCTGTATCGCGCCGGTCACGAGGCCGTCCGCCGGCCGGGGGCGGTGGTAACGTGCCGGTGACGGATCCCGCGTCCCAGGTGTATCTGCTGCTCGGCGAGGAGGACGTGCGCGCCGACGAAGCGCTGGCCAACTTGTTGCGCGATGCCCTGCCGGAGGGCGAGCGCGCCCTCAATCTCGACGTCCTCGACGCCGGTACCATCCCGGTGGCGGACCTGATCACGCGCTGCGAGACGCTGCCGTTCTTCGGCGCGCGGCGCGTCGTGGTCCTCAACATCCGGAACCCGGAATCGTGGCGCGCGGCGGAACAGGACGTTCTCGCCGAGTACCTGAGCCAGGGGCCGCCTCCCGCTTTGCTCATCATCGTGGCGCCGAGGCTCGATCAGCGGCGGCGGCTGTTTGCGGTGCTTCAGCGGACGGCACGAATCATTCCGTGCCCGCCGCCCGACCCGCAGGAGCTGCCGGCCTGGCTCATCGCGCGCGCCCGGGACGCGGGGAAAACGATGGCGCCAGAGGCGGCCGGCCTGCTCCTCGACCTCGCCGGCGGCGGGTTGCGCGCGCTCGGCTTGGAAGTCGCCAAACTGGCCTCCTACGTCGGGGACCGGGAGACCATCACCGCGGGCGACGTCCGCGAGGTCACGAGCCACGCGGCGGCTCAGGCCACGATTTTCCAGGTCATGGACGCCGTGGGCCACCGGCGCCCCGGCGAGGCGTTCCGCCTCCTCGACGCGCTCATCGCGCTTGGCGAGCCGCCGCTACGCATTCTCTACATGCTCGAGGACCAGGTGCGCATGCTGGCGCGCGTCCAGGACCTCGTCGACCGCGGCGTGCGCAACCGCGCCGAGGTCCAGACGATGCTCGGCTCGCGGGCCTGGCGGTATCGGGACTATCAGCGGCAGGTCGGGGCGTTCGGGCGCGTCGATCTTCGGGGGCTGCTCGGCATGCTGCTGGATACGGACGCGGCAATCAAGACCGGTCAGATGCCGCCGCGAGTCGCGTTGGAGACGCTGATCGTCCGGATGAGCGGGGCGTGACCCCGTCTGCGCGGGGCGGGACCCCGCCTGCGCGGGGCGGGGCTACGCCGGAGCGGACGCCTGGGTCTGCGCGGCGGCCCACCGCGTCAGCCGGGACTTCTTTCGGGCCGCGGCGTTCGGGTGCAGGATGCCCTTACGGGCCGCGGCATCGAGCGCGCTGATCGCCGCCCCTAACGACTCCCCGGCCGGCCGCTCCGACTCGCGCGCCTGCTTGACCAGGGTCTTGACGCGGGACCGGACCGCCTGATTGCGGACGGTGCGTTTCGCGTCCTGGCGCTTCCGCTTCAGGCCCGACTTGATGCGCTTTGCCACACCGCCACCTCCAGGAATGCCGCCGCGTTCCGGCGGGCGACGCTCATTGTAGCATCCCGTCCCGCGCCGTGCCACCGCCGGGGGCGCGCGGGCCGGGTGCTATAATGGCGCCGAGATGGCGACCCGAGATTCCGCCGCGGCCGTTCCGGTAGGTCCGGCCGGAACAACCGCGGGCGCGTCGGCTCCCGGGGCGCTCGCGCGCTCGGCCGGGATCATCGCCGCCGGCACCGTGGCGAGCCGCGTGCTCGGCCTCGCGCGGGACGTGTTGATCGCCGCGATGTTCGGTGCCACCTCCGCCCGATCCGCATTCGTCATCGCCTATTCGCTTCCGTTCTTCGTCCAACGCCTCTTTCTCGGCGGGACGCTCAGCATTGTGTTCATTCCGGCGATCACGCGCGTGCTGGTGCAGGGCGACGAGGATGAGATCCGGCGCGTCGTCTCGAGTACGTTCACGCTCGTGCTGCTGATCGGCGGGGCGATGGTGGCGGTGGGGGTGGCGGCGGCGCCCCTGCTGGTCCCGGTTGCCGCGCCGGGCTATCTGCGCACGAACCCCGGCGTGCTGACCACCGCGGTGCAACTCACCCGGGTCATGTTTGTCTCGATGGCGTTCCTCGCGATGTCGGCGTTCGCCACCGGGTACTTGAACGCCCATCGGCGGTTCGGTACGCCGGCGCTCGCGCCGGTGGTGTTCAACGTCGTCATTATCGCGGCCGTGTATTGGCTGGCGCCGCGGATCGGGATTCTGGGCGTCGCGGTCAGCTTTTTCCTGGGGTGGGCGGCCCAATTCCTCGTCCAGTTGCCCGAGGCCCGAGCGGTGGGATTTCGGTGGCGGCCGTCGCTCGATTTCTCGCACGCGGCGGTCAGGGAAATGGGACGCCTCGCGGTCCCGGCGATGCTCGGGTTGGCCGTCATCGAGATCAACTCCAACGTCGGCCGGTTCTTCGCTTCGTTCCTGCATCCGCAACCGGGCGTGGACTATCTGGCCGTGCTCGACTACGCGTTCCAGCTGGTGCAGGCACCGGTCAGCATCTTTGCGCTGTCCATCGCGACGGCCCTGTTCCCGACGATGGCGCGGCACGCCGAGACGGACACCCGTGCGCTGCGCGACGCGACGTCGCTCGGGCTGCGGGGCGTGCTCTTCACGATGATGCCGGTGATGGCCTGGATCCTCGTGGCCAGCCCGCTGATCGTCCGCGTGATCTTCCAGCGCGGGGCCTTTGGATCTGCGGCGACCGCCGCCGTCGCCCTGGGCTTCGTCGGGTACGCCGTAGGCACGGTGCCGTACGCGGCGTACTACATCGTCACGCGCACGTTCTACGCGCTCCACGATATGCGCACGCCGGTCCGGGTGGGCCTGTATATGGTCGCCTTGAACGCCCTCGGCGACTACGTCCTCATGCGCTGGCTGGGCCATCTGGGGATCGCACTGGCAACGTCGCTCGTCGCGTTCGCCAACGTCGGCATCCTGTTGTGGATCCTGCGCCGGCGCCTGGGCCGGCTGGACGGGCGCGCACTCGCCCATACGGCGACCCGAACGGGAGCCGCAGCCCTCGCGTTGGCGGGGGTGATGGTACTCACGCTGCACCTCGCGCCGCGCGTGGTGTCCACCGCGCACCTCGGCGGAGCGCTCGCGGTCCTGCTGGCCGCGACCGCCGCCGGCGCGGTCGTCTACCTGGGCGTTTGCCGCGCCCTGGGCGTCCGGGAGCTGCGGCTGCTCCAGATCGGCCGACGCAGGATGGCGGCGGACTGACCGCGCCCCCCCGCGCGGCTTGACACGGTTCTCGGGCCGGTGTAGGCTCGTCTCGGATGTTTAGCACTCTCGCCTTGTGAGTGCTAATGACGTCGGGAGTTGAGGCGGCGGAGGTCCGGCGGTGGAACCCATCGAGGGCCGGCGGCGCGAGATCTTGCGGATCGTCATCGACGATTACATCGCCACGGCCGAACCCATCGGCAGCGAGGCGGTGCGGGAACGCCACGGCCTGAACGTCAGTTCGGCGACCGTGCGCAACGAGATGGCCGCCCTCGAAGAGATGGGATACTTGAACCAGCCGCACACGTCGGCGGGCCGCGTGCCGACGGACCGCGGGTATCGGGTCTACGTGGACTCGCTGGTGACGGAAGAGCCGCTGGCCTCCGTCGAGCAGGCGCGCCTCCGGCGGGTGTTGCTGGCCCACGACGAGCCCCAGCGGACGATCGCGCGGGTCGCCCACGCGCTGGCCACCGGCACCGAATACGCGTCGGTCGTCGAGGGGCCGCACCTGCAGGAGCAGGTGGTCCGCCACCTGCACCTCATTCCGCTGACGCCGCGCCGGGCGCTCATCGTCGTCGTCACGGACACGGGCGTCTTCGAGGGCCGCATGGTCGAACTCACGGACGCGACGTCACCGGAGGACTGCGACCGGCTCTCGCAGGAGATCAGCCGGCGGGTGGCCGGGTGGCGGCTCGGCGAGCTGACGGTGCGGGCGCTGGACGAGGTGATCGGCGAGGCGGCGCTCTACCGGCAGGTCGTGTCGGAGGTAGGGCGTCTCGTCCGTGAGCAGATCGCGGCCTCGGCGGCCCGGATTCATACGGAGGGACAGACCAACATCTTGAAGCAGCCGGAGTTTCGCGATGCGCGGCGCGCCGAGCCGGTGCTCTCGGCGCTGCAGCGGCACGATGTGGTGGCGGAACTGCTGCACGACGGCGGCCCGGCGCCGGTCAGGATCACGATCGGCGCCGAGCACCGCCGTGAGGAAATCCGGGACTGCAGCGTCGTCGCCGCGACCTACTACGTCGGCGGCCGGCCGGCCGGGGAGCTCGCGATCGTGGGGCCCACCCGGATGCGGTACGGCCGGACGATCTCGCTC
Organism: bacterium; assembly: GCA_035945995.1. Lineage (NCBI taxonomy): Bacteria > bacterium. Next base: position 72,051 of record DASYZR010000044.1, on the reverse strand, counting down.
GTCCGGTTTCTCGCCGACACGCTGGGCGAAGCGCTCGACCGCCTCTAACCCGCTCCGATGCCTCGGACCGACTACTATCACGTGCTCGGGGTGCCTCGGGGCGCCTCCCAGGACGAGATCAAGCGCGCGTTTCGCCAGCTGGCCCGCGAGCATCATCCCGACGTGAGTCGAGATCCGGCCGCCGCGGACCGGTTCAAGAACATCAACGAAGCCTACCAGGTCCTCGGGGATCCCGAGCGGCGGGCGCGGTACGATCGCGGCGACGTTGTCGCGGCCGGGCGTCCCGACGGACGCGGCGGCCCCTTCGGCGCCGGCCCGTTCGAGGATCTTTTCGACGCTTTCTTCGGGCAGATGGGGGCGGGCGCGCGGCCGGGGGAGCCGGGCCCCGAGCGCGGCAGCGATCTTCGCGTCGCCCTGGAGATCACGCTGGAGGACGCGGCCCGCGGCGGGGAGCGGACGATCGGCCTGGTCCGCGAGGAGACCTGCGCCGTCTGCTTCGGCACCGGCGCCGAGAAGGGCAGCGCTCCCGAAACGTGCTCCACCTGCCGCGGCGCCGGCCAGGTCCGGTACAGTCGCGAGACACCGTTCGGCTCGTTCCAGCAGATCACCACGTGCCCTCAGTGCGGCGGCGCCGGCAAGGTCATCCGCAAGCCGTGCCGCGAGTGCCGCGGCCGCGGCCGCCTCGAAGCGAAGCGGGAGATCACGGTCGCGATCCCCGCCGGCGTCGAGGACGGCACCCGCCTGCGCCTCTCCGGCGAGGGCGAGGCCGGCATGCGCGGCGGGCAGCGCGGCGACTTGTACGTCGATCTGCGGCTCGCCCGCCATCCGGTCTTCACACTCGAGGGGCGCAACCTGCACTGCCGGGCGACGATCTCCATGACTCAGGCCGCGCTCGGCGCGGACATCGAAGTACCGACGCTCGACGGACCCGCCCCGCTCCGCGTCCCGGCCGGCGCCCAGCCCGGTGCCACCCTCGTGCTGACCGGCAAGGGCATGCCGCGCGCGCGGGGCGGCGGCCGGGGAGATCTCATCGTGCACCTCGGCGTCGCCATTCCGACGCGCCTCACGGCCGAGCAGGCCGCCGCGCTGGCCGAGTTCGGCCGTCTGCTCGGCGAGGCGCCGCCGGCCCGCCGGCCGTCCGCGGGCCGGAAGAAAACCCTCTTCGGCAAACTTCGCGTCCAGGACTCGTGACCGGGCGCCCCGCCGGCCGGCGGCGCGAGCCATGACGCCGGCGGCTCCGGTCCGAGGGCCGCGCGCCTGGATCGAGGTCCGCGTGACGGTGTCGGCGGAAGCCGCCGAGGCGGTCGCGGAAATCCTCCGGGATTGTCGTAGCGGCGGATTGGTCGAGGAGCGGCCGGCCCGTGACCGGGTGCGCCTTCGCTGCTACCTGCCGCCGTCGCGCCTCGTGCGGACGACGTTGCAGTTGGTACGCGCGCGCATTCGCGGGCTCCGGCGCTACGGGCTCGATCCCCGGCCGATCTCCGTCGCGTCGCGGCGCGTCGCCGCCCAGCGATGGGCGACCGCGTGGCGCGCGCACGCCGCGCCGGTCCGCATCGGCCGGTTGCTCGTCCGGCCCTCGTGGCTGCGCGCGGCGCCTCGCGCCGGCGAGGTCGCCGTCGCGATCGATCCGGGCATGGCGTTCGGCACGGGCACCCACCCGAGCACGCGCCTCGCGCTGCGCGGCCTCGACGCGGCCCTCGGCGCGCGGCCCCGCGCGGTGGTGTTCGACGTCGGCACGGGCTCCGGCGTTCTGGCGATCGCCGCCGCGGCGTTGGGGGCCCGGCGCGTCTGGGCCGTCGACAGCGATCCCGTCGCGGTCGCCGTGGCGCGGGCGAACGTCCGCCTGAACGGATGCGCCGCGCGGGTCGCGGTCGCGCGGGGGACGGGCCTCGGCCGGGCGCCCGGCCGCGCGGACGTGATCGTCGCCAACATCGTGGCCGACACGATCGTAGACCTCCTGCCGGACGCGGCCGCGCGGATGGCGCGGCACGGTGTGATGATCGGCTCCGGCATCGTCGCCGGCCGCGTCCGCCGCGTCCTCGCGGCGGCGCGCGGCGCGGGACTGCGGCAGACGGCGGTACTCCGGACGGGCGAGTGGAGGGCGGTCGTGCTCAGTGCGGCCAGACTTGGCTCGCGACCGTCAGGAGCACGAAGAAGCCGACGAGGAGGACCGCGGTCATCGCGAACGCCCGGTACGGCCGGCCCGCCGGGTCCGTCGCGTGCCGCGCGCGGTAGCCGGCGCGCAGCACGACGAGTCCGACGAGCGCCGCCGCGACGAGCACCGCGGTCAGGCCCCACACGCTTGCGACGACCGACAGGGCGAGCGCGCTCAGGCCGAGTCCGAGGAGCACCAGCGTCCGAACGACCGCGTACCCGGCGACGGTCACCGGCGAAGCGGCCCGCCGCCGGTGCCCGGGGATAGCCATAGGCGGCCAGGTTCTCTGCCCGGCTTGCAATTCCTTGTCTCCGCGATACAATAGAGCGGGTGCGGACCATTAACGATCTCCGGGAGGGATCGATGGTGCGCCGGGTAACCGTGCGCCGATCGGGGAGCCTCTTTGGGGCTCCCCTTTTTGTGTGTGCCTTGGCCCGTCCCAGGGAAATTGCATCTTTATGCATGACATAGTATAATCATGCGCGACTAAGAGCCTGTGCCGGGGGGTGCGCCGCCCTCGCGGAGCAGGCCGGGAGGATGCGGATGCGGGCACGACTCGCGCTCGAGGACGGCACGGTGCTCACGGGCCGCGCCATCGGCGCCCGGGGGTGGGCCGGCGGCGAAGTCGTCTTCACGACGGCGATGACGGGGTACGAAGAAGTGTTGTCCGACCCGTCCTACAACGGCCAGATCGTGACGATGGCGTACCCCTTGATCGGCAATTACGGCGTGAGCGGTGAGGCGTGGGAGTCGTTCCGCCCGCACGTCGAGGGCTTCGTTGTCGGCGAGGCCGCGGATCTGCCGCACCACTGGCAGGCCGAGAGCACGCTCGCCGCCACGCTCGCCCGCTGGGAGATTCCGGGGATCGCCGGTGTCGACACGCGGTTCTTGGTCCGCCACCTGCGCTCGCAGGGTCTCAAACGCGGCCTCGTCTCCACCGAAGAGGACGTGCCCGATGCGGACCTCGTCGCGCGGGCGCGGGCCCTGCCGGACATCAGCACGCTCGATCTGGTGGGAGAGGTGTCGACCCCCTCGGTCCGTCATCTGCCCGGGCCCGGGCCGCGGCTCGCCCTGCTGGACTGCGGGGTGAAGGCCGGGATCATCGACGGCTTGAGAAAGCGCGGGTGCGACGTGTGGGTCCTCCCGCACCGGACCACGGCCGAGGAGGTGCTCGATCTCTCGCCGGCCGGCCTCGTGCTCTCGCCGGGCCCCGGCGATCCCCAGACGCTGCCCCACGAGGTCGAGCAGGTACGGCGCCTGTGGGGACGCCTGCCGATGTTCGGCATCTGCCTCGGCCATCAGATCATCGGCCGGGCCGCGGGCGCCGATACATTCAAACTGCCCTACGGACACCGCGGCAGCAACCATCCCGTGAAGGATCTCGTGACCGGCCGCGTGTGCGTCACCACGCAGAACCACGGGTACGCGGTCGACGACGCGTCGGTCGGCGGGACGGAACTGGCCGTCACCCACCGCAACCTGAACGACGGGACGGTGGAGGGCCTCCGCCATCCGCGCCTGCCCATCATGACCGTCCAGTATCATCCCGAAGGCCGGCCCGGTCCGCTCGATTCGGCCTATCTGTTCGATGCCTGGATGGAGATGCTCGAATCCGCCGCCGTGATGCCCTGATGCCCGGCGGCATCCGTAAGGTCCTCGTCGTCGGCTCCGGCCCGATCACGATCGGGCAGGCCGCCGAGTTCGACTACTCCGGAAGCCAGGCGTGCCGGGCGCTCTCGGAGGAAGGCGTCGAGGTCATCCTGATCAACAGCAACCCGGCGACGATCATGACCGACGTGGAGACGGCCGACCGGGTCTACATCGAGCCGCTCACGGTCGAGTTTGTCGCGCGGGTCATCGAGCGGGAGCGCCCGCAGGGCCTGCTGGCCACGTTGGGCGGCCAGACCGGCCTCAATCTCGCGGTGGCGCTCGCCGAGGGCGGCGTGCTCGACGAGTACGGCGTGCGGCTCCTCGGGACGCCGCTTGAGGCGATTCGCCAGGCCGAGGACCGCGAGCTGTTCAAGGAGGCGATGCAGCGGTTCGGCGAGCCGGTGCCGGAGAGCGTCGTCGCCCACACCGTGGAGGAGGCGCGCGCGTTCGCCGCCCAGATCGGCTACCCCGTGGTGATCCGGCCGGCGTATACCCTCGGGGGCACCGGCGGCGGGATCGCGTCCGACGCGCGCATGCTGGAGGAGATCGCGGCGCGCGGCCTCGCCGTGAGCCGCATCCATCAGGTGCTCGTCGAACGGTCGGTCGCCGGGTGGAAGGAAATCGAGTACGAGGTGATGCGCGACCGGCTGGACACCTGCATCACCGTCTGCAACATGGAAAACCTCGATCCGATGGGCGTGCACACCGGGGACAGCATCGTGATCGCGCCGAGCCAGACCCTGAGCGATCGCGAGTACCAGATGCTGCGCAGCGCCAGCCTGCGCATCATCCGCGGCCTGGGCATCGAGGGCGGCTGCAACATCCAGTTCGCGCTCGATCCGGCGAGCGCGCGGTACTACGTCATCGAAGTCAACCCGCGGGTCAGCCGCTCGAGCGCCCTGGCCAGCAAGGCGACCGGCTACCCGATCGCCCGCGTCGCGGCGAAGATCGCGCTCGGGCGCACCCTCGACGAGATCCGCAACGCCGTGACCGGGCAGACCTACGCCTGCTTCGAGCCGGCGCTCGACTACGCCGTGGTGAAGATTCCGCGCTGGCCGTTCGACAAGTTCCCGTACGTGGACCGCCGGCTCGGCACGCAGATGCAGTCGACCGGCGAGGCGATGGCCATCGGCCGCACGGTGGAAGAGGCGCTCCTCAAGGCCCTGCGGTCGCTCGACCAGGGGATCGACGGGCTGGTGTACGAGCCGGCCGCGGGCTGGACGCGCGAGGCGCTGCGGCAGCGGATCGCGGAGCCCTGCGACGAGCGGGTGTTCGCGATCGCCGAGGCGCTGCGCCGCGGCATGCTGCCGCAGGAGATCGCCGATCTGTCGCGTATCGACCTGTTCTTCGTCAACAAGATCGCCAACGTCGTGGCGATGCTGGAGGGCCTGCGCGCCCGCCGCGATCCCGAGACGCTGCGGGCGGCGAAGCGGCTCGGCCTGTCCGACCCGTCGATCGCGCGGGTATGGGAGACGACGCCGGACGCCGTCCGCCGGACGCGCCTCGCGGCCGGTATCCGGCCGGTGTACAAGGTCGTGGACACCTGCGCCGGCGAGTTTCCGGCCGTGACGCCGTACTTCTATTCGACGTACGCGTTCGAAGACGAAGTCCCCGCGAGCTCGCGGCGCCGGATCGTCGTGCTGGGGTCCGGGCCGATCCGCATCGGCCAGGGCATCGAGTTCGATTATTCGAGCGTGCACGCCGTCCGTGCGCTCCGCGACGAGGGCCTCGACGCCGTGCTGATCAACAACAACCCCGAGACGGTCAGCACGGATTTCGACGTGGCCAGCCGTCTGTACGTCGAGCCGCTCACCGTGGAGGACGTCCTCCATGTGATCGAGCGCGAGCAGGCCGACGCGGTGATCGTCCAGGTGGGCGGCCAGACGGGCCTCAATCTCGCCGGTGCCCTCGCCGCGCACGGCGTGCGCGTGCTCGGCACGCCGGTGGACTCGCTCGACGCCTCCGAGGACCGCGGCAGGTTCGACGCGCTGCTCCGGCGGCTCGGGATCGCGCATCCGGCCGGCGGCGCGGTGCGGTCGCTCGACGAGGGCCTGGCGGCCGCGGCGCGGCTCGGGTTCCCACTGCTCGTGCGGCCGTCCTACGTGCTCGGGGGCCGCGGCATGGAGATCGTGATGACGCGGGAGGAGCTCACGCACTATCTCGCGTCGGCGTTCGCCGCGGATCGGGACCACCCGGTGCTCACCGACGTGTATGTCGAAGGCACCGAAGTGGAAGTGGACGCGATCAGCGACGGGGACGCCGTGTTTCTCCCCGGCGTGATGGAGCACATCGAGCGGGCCGGCGTGCATTCCGGCGACAGCATCGCCGTGTTCCCGGCCCAGCACCTCACCCCCGAGGAGACGGAGCAGCTCGTCGCGGCGACGGTGGCGATCGCCCGGGCGCTCGACGTCCGGGGCTTCCTCAACATTCAGTTCGTGGTGAAGGACGGCCGGGTCTACGTCCTCGAGGCGAACCTCCGGAGCAGCCGGACGATCCCGTTCGTGAGCAAGGCGTCCGGCGCGCCGCTCGTCCGGCTCGCCGTTCACGTGATGCTCGGTCATCGTCTCGCCGATCTCGGCTACCCGGGTGTGACCCGGCTGCCGGCCCCGTCGCGCGTCTCCGTCAAGGCGCCGGTGTTCAGCAGCGAGAAGATGGCGCAACTCGACGTGCTCTTGGGTCCGGAGATGACCTCCACCGGCGAGGTGATGGGGCAGAACAGCAGCCTGCCGGGGGCCCTGTATCGCGCCCTCGTCGGGGCCGGCATCGAGATGTCGGAGCAGCGGGCGCTCCTGGCCAGCGTTGCCGACCGGGACAAGGCCGACGCGGTCGGCCTGGTCCGGCGGTTCGCCGACCTCGGCTTCACCGTCTACGCCACCGACGACACCGCGAAGTACCTCGCCGAGCACGGGGTGCACGCGATTCACGTGAGCAAGAACGGCGACTCCGAGACCGCGCTGCGGCTGGTGCACGAGCGCGCGGTCAGCCTGGTGCTCAACACGCCCACGCGCGGGCGGACGCCCGGGCGGGCCGGATTCGCGCTCCGCCGCGCGGCGTTCGAGCGGCACCTGCCGTGCTTCACCTCGCTCGACACGGCGGCGGCCTTCCTCGACGTCCTCACCGCGATCCGGGCCGGGGAGATCCCGGCCCCGCACGCGGCGATGGAGGTCTCGCCCCTCTAGACCGGCCCCCCGGCCCCCCCAATTCCTTGACAATGCGCCCGAGACCGGTGTAACCTTCTACCAAGTAAAACGATACACCAGTTCCGCAGCTCCGGCCTCACGCTGCGCAACTCGCTGCTACGATCCGGCCCCACGGACGGGACACGACCGGGGCCAGGCCGGCAGGAGGGGACGGGTCTGGCCGAGTCCACGACGATCCGAGACGTCGCCCGGCTTGCCCGAGTGTCCGTGAGCACCGTCTCCAACGTGCTGAATGGTCGCTCCGGGCGCATGCGGCCCGCGACGCGCCGCCGGGTGGACCGTGCCATCGCGCGTCTCCGTTACCGTCCCAACCGGGCCGCCCGCCAGCTCCGCACCGGCCACGCCCGGACGATCGCGCTCGTCGTTCCCTCGGTGGCCAACCCGTTTTGGGGGAGCTTCGCCGTGTACGTGGAAAGCGCGGCGAGGGCCCACGGCTACCAGGTCGTGCTCTGCAACACGGACCGGGATCGGGCCCGCGAGCGTGCCTACGTCGCGGGACTGTGGCGTGACGGCATCAGGGACGTCATTCTCGGCTCCTCCCTCCCGTCCCTCGATCACATCGCCGACCTCATGGCCCGGGGTCTCACCGTCGTCGCCCTCGGACTCCCATCCCACGGGGACGCCGTCGTCCCCGCGGCCAGCATCAGCGTGGACAACCGCCACGGGAGCCTGCTCGCGACCCGGCATCTCCTCGGGCAGGGACATCGCCGCATCGCCTTCATCTCCGACCTCGCCCGGTTTACAAGCCGCGTCGAACGGTACCGGGGGTACCGTGACGCGTTGGTCCACGCCGGCCTTGCGATGGACCCGGCGCTCGTGTGGCGGCGAGGCGCCGACACCATGTCCCGCGACGCGGAGGGCGCCGAGGTCGGCCAGATAGGCATCCGGCATCTGCTTAAGGCCCCGAGTCCTCCCACCGCCGTCGTCGCCGCGAATGACCTCTGCGCGTTTGGCGTCCTGGCCGCGGCGAGGGAACTCGGGCTCATCGTCCCCCGGGACCTCTCGGTTGTGGGGTTCGACGACATCGACCTCGCCCGGCTCGCCAATCCCCCGCTGACGACGGTCCGCCAACCCGCGGACGAATTGGCTCGGATCGCGGTGGACGAGGTCCTGCGGGCCGCGGCGCAACGTCCGGCGCAGGAGCCCGCGACGCTGGTGGTGCGGCCGCGCCTCATGGTGCGGGCGTCGACGGCGCCTCCGCGCGCCTCGTCCGCGCGGCGGGGAGCGTTCACCGCGGCGCTGCGAACGGCGCGCCGGTCGCGCGCGGGTGACGCGAGGCTGCTCGCCGGCAGGGTGGGGGAGGAGGTGGTCGGAGTCCGGCGGCGCAGTGCAAGGATGCTCGTGCACGAGAGTGGAGCCAACGTCGCGCGCCTACGCGCGACCCGAAGGAGGGGAGACGATGGACAAGCCCAGGGGTAGGAGTTCGCACAGGCAGTACACCCGCAGAGGCTTTCTCACCACGGTCGCGCGCGGCACCGTCGCCGCCGGCGCGGTCTCCGGATTCGGCGCCGCGGTCCTGAGGTCGGAGGCCGCGCCCGCCGACGTCAACATCGGGGGGCTCTATCCGGTAACCGGTGGTCTCGGGCAAATCGGGCAGGGCTGTGTCAACGCCGCCAAGCTCGCGGTCCAGATGGTGAACGGCCGGGGCGGCATTCGGGCGCTCGGCGGCGCCAAATTGAACCTCATCCTCTCCGATGTGCAGAGCGACACCACGGTCACCCGCACGGAGACGGAGCGGTTGATTACCCAGCACAAGCTCTCTGCGATCCACGGGTGCTACGCGAGCGCGTTGACCCTGATTGCCAGCGAAGTGGCCGAGCGGGCGAAGGTGCCGCTCATCACCGGCTCGAGCTCCGACCAACTCAACCAGGGCGGCCGCAGGTACACGTTCACGCCATTTTCCCGAGCCTCCCAGTTCGCGAAAGCACAGCTGCAGATGAGCCGGCTGATCAGCGACAAGCCGAAGGTGGCGGTGGTGTTCGAGAACACGGCGTTCGGGACGTCGACCTCCAAGGGCCTCCAGGATCAGGCGGCCGGCGAAGGCGTCGACATCGTCATGTTCGAACCGTATTCCGCGGGCTTCACCGACGCCAGCCCGCTCGTCAACAAGGTCAAGGCTTCCGGCGCCACCACGCTGTTCGCCGTGTCCTACCTCAACGACCTGATTCTGATCGTCCGCACGATGAAGCAGATGGGCGTCGGCATCCCGATCAACGGCGGCTCGGGAGGGTTTGTCCAGCCCGAGTTCTACAAGGGCGTGGGCAAGGACGCGGAGGGACTGCTCGGGGTGGCGCACTGGAACCACGACATCAACGCCGACGCGAGAACCGTGAACACGGCCTATCAGAAGCAGTACGGGGAGTTCATCTTCGAGTACGCCGGCGGGCTGGTTGCCCAAACGTTCATGCTCGCCGACGCGTTGGAACGGGCGGCGTCGACCGACCCGCGCAAGGTCCGGGACGCGCTGGCCGCCCTCGACGTTTCGAAGGGGTACGCCGCGATGGCGCCGGGCGGGAAGGTCAAGTTCGACCCGGCCACCGGCAAGAACGTCTACGGCCATCCGGTGGGCGTCCAGTGGCAGAAAGGCGACCTGGTGACGGTGTTCCCGAAGGACGAGGCTCGGGCGTCGCTGATGAAACCTTAGCCGCCCGGCGCATGACGGCGGTCGTCGCTCAGGCCCTGGTGAACGGCCTGCTCATCGGCGGCATTTACGCGCTCGTGAGCATCGGGGTCACGCTGATCTTCGGCGTGGTGAAGATCGTCAACTTCGCCCACGGCGAGTTCGTGATGATCGGCATGTACATCAGCTACTGGCTCGCCGTCCGCTTCGCCGTGGACCCCCTCGCGTCGCTGCTCGTGTCCATGCCGGTGCTGTTCGTCGCCGGCGTGCTGCTGCAGCGAACGCTGATCCGGCGCGTGCTCGGCCTCGGCGACATGCCCCAGATCTTCCTGACGTTTGCGCTCTCGCTGCTGCTCATGAACCTGGCGCTCCTGTTGTTCACGGCCGACTACCGGACGGTGCACACGAGCTACACGGAGTCGGCCATCCGCATCGGGCCGCTGTACGTCGGGGTGGCGCGGCTCACGGCGTTCGTGCTCGCGATGCTGCTCAGTGCGGCGCTGGAGGTGTTCCTGCGCGCCACCGACCTCGGCAAAGCGATGCGGGCGGCGGCGCAGAACCGGGACGTGGCGATGCTGATGGGCGTCAACCCCGATCAGGTCTTCGGCGTCGCCGTGGGGCTCGCGCTCGCGCTCGCCGGCGCCGCCGGCTCGCTCCTGTTGCCGTTCTATGCCGTCTACCCGACGGTCGGCCAGGTGTTTGTGCTCATGGCGTTCGTGGCCGTCGTCCTCGGGACGCTGGGCAACGTGACGGGCGCCCTCATCGCGGGCCTGATGATGGGGATGGCCGAGTCGCTGGGCATCCAGTTCATCGGGGCGGACTCCGGGCTGATCGTGGTATTCGCCGTCCTGCTGTTGACGCTGACGGTCAGGCCGAGCGGACTGTTCGGGGGGCGGATCCGATAGAACGCGGGCGGCGTTCTTGGCGCGTCATCGGACTCGCGGCGGCGGCGCTGAGTCTCATCCTGCTGCCGCGAATCGTGGCCGATCCCTTCGCCATCGACATCTTCATCAGAGTGCTGCTCTTCGCGTTCATCGGGGTGGCGTGGAACCTGCTGGGGGGGTACGCCAAACAGCTGTCCCTGGGCCACGCCGCGTATTTCGGCCTCGGCGCCTACACCTCGACGATCGTGCTCATTCGCTTCGGCGTATCGCCGTGGATCGGCATCGCCGCCGGCGGCGTCGTGGCGATGCTCGCCAGTCTGCCGATCGGAGCGCTGTGCTTTCGCCTGCGCGGGCCCTACTTTGCCATCGCCACGATCGGGACGGCGCAGACCTTGATGCTCCTGTTTCTGAAGTTCCGCAACTTCGCGTGGGGCGCGGAAGGCACCACGATCCCGAACCAGGGCAACTCGCCGTGGATGATGCAGTTCGATGCCAAGGCGGCATACTATTACATCGCCCTCGGCCTGCTGGCACTCGGGCTCGCCGTCACCTACTGGATCGAGCGCTCTTGGATGGGATACTACCTGGTCGCGGTCGGCGAGGACCAGGACGCGGCCGAAGCCGTGGGCGTCAACGTCCCGCGGATCAAGCGGGACATCTACCTGATCAGCGCGTTCCTCACCGGGCTCGCCGGGACGTTCTACGTCCAGTACATCTACTTTATCGATCCCAACACGGCCTTCAGCTTCAACGTGTCCGTGGAGGCGGCGCTCGTGTCGATCGTCGGCGGGATCGGCACGTTGTGGGGTCCCGTTATCGGCACGGCGCTGCTCGAGCCGACCTCCGCGCTGATGCAGAGCTGGCTCGGCGGCGCGCGCGGCGGCGTGCAGCTGACCCTCTACGCGGTCATCCTGATGGCCGTCATCCTGTGGCGGCCGACGGGCCTGCTCGGAGTGCTGACGGATGTCTACGATCGGGTGGTCCGAACCGTCACGAACGCCGCGCCGGGCGGGGCGGCCGGCGAGCGAAAGGGCGCGCCGCTCAATGGGTGAGTCCCTGGTCGTTCGCGGTCTCAGCAAGCGATTCGGCGGGCTGCGGGCTGTTCAGGACCTGTCCTTTTCGGTGCCGGAAGGGCACACGGTGGCCCTGATCGGACCCAACGGGGCGGGCAAGACCACCAGTTTCAACCTGATCACCGGGTATTATCGTCCTGATGCGGGCTCGATCCTGGCGTTCGGCCGGGAACTCGCCGGCCTGCGCCCGTACGACGTGTGTGCGCACGGGGTGGCCCGCACCTTCCAGGTGGTTCGGCCCTTCGGCAAAATGACGGTGCTGGCAAACGTGATGACCGGGGCGTTCCTGCGCCACAAGAGGGTGCACGTCGCGCGCCGGCGGGCCCGCGATGCCATCGACTTCGTGGGGTTGTCGGCCAAGGAGGGGGTCCTGGCGTGCGATCTCACCGCCATCGACCAGCGGCGGCTCGAGCTGGCCCGGGCGCTCGTGACCGAACCGCGCCTGCTGCTGCTCGACGAGGTCATGGCCGGGCTGAACCCGACGGAGATCGATCAGGCCGTCGCGCTCGTGGAGCAACTGTCCCGGCGCGGTCTGACCATTGTGATCGTGGAGCACGTGATGCGCGCCATCATGGCCGTGGCGCGGCACATCGTGGTGCTGGACCACGGACGGAAGATCGCGGAGGGAGGTCCGGCCGACATCGCGCGGGACCCCGAGGTCATCCGGGCCTACCTGGGGAGCAGCTACGTGCATGTGTGAGCCCGATAGTGCGGCCGCTCCCGGAGGCCGGCGGTGCTAGCGCTCGCCGGCGTGAGCGCGGCCTACGGGGCCGTCACCGCCGTGACCGACGTGAACATCACCGTCGGCGAGGGAGAGGCCGTCGGCCTGCTGGGCGCCAACGGGGCCGGCAAGAGCACCACGCTGCGCGCGATCTCCGGGTTGCTGCGTCTTCGCACCGGGACAATCACGTTTGACGGCACGAACATCGCAGACCTGCCTCCGTACCGGGTCGCCGAGCTGGGGATCGCCCACGTGCCCGAAGGCCGCCAGGTGTTCCCCGAGATGACCGTGCAGGAGAACTTGGAGATCGGCGCCTACATCCCGCGGGCCAGGCGTGCGCGCCGTCGGACCCTGGACCAGGTCTTCGGCATCTTTCCGGTGCTGGCCGAGCGCCGGCGGCAGGTGGCCGGCACGATGAGCGGGGGCGAACAGCAGATGCTGGCCGTCGGCCGCGGGCTCATGCTGCAGCCGCGGCTCCTTATGCTCGACGAGCCGTCGCTGGGGCTCGCGCCGGTCGTGACCGATGCCGCCTTCGACGCGATCCAGAAGATCCATGCCATGGGCATGGCGATGCTCCTGGTCGAACAGAACGCGGCCCGCGCGCTGACCCTGGTGCAGCGCGCCTACGTGTTCGAGAGCGGCCGGGTGGTGATGCACGGCACCGCCGTCGAGCTGGCCAACAACACGCAGGTGCGGACGGCCTACCTCGGCATCGACGCGGCGCCCCGCTAGTCCGTCCGATCCGTCCGGCGTTCCCTGGATTCGGGCTTGCAACTTTATTCATAAGTCTGTATGATTATGCTATCGTTTGAAGGATCGGGGGCGCGGATGGCGGTCCGGGTCAGTGTGATCGGAGCATCGGGCTACGGCGGGGCGGAGGCGGTGCGCCTGCTCGCCACCCATCCCGACGTCCGTCTGACGCACCTGACGGCCGAGACCCACAAGGGCCGGCCCTTCTCCGACCTCTACCCCAACCTGCGCGGCTTCGTGGATCTCGTCACCGAGGAGGCGAACGCGGCCGCGATCGCGCCCGACTCGGACGTGGTGATCGTGTCGCTTCCGAGCGGGAAGGCCATGGCGCAGGTGCCGGAGCTGCTCGAGCGCGGTGTGCGGGTGATCGACGTGGCCGCCGACTTCCGCCTGCGCGACCCCGCCGAGTATCCGGTATGGTACAAATTCGAGCACCGGGCTCCCCGGTATCTGGCCGAGGCGGTATACGGGCTGACCGAGCTGCACCGCGGCGAGATTCCGGCGGCGCGCCTCGTCGCCGACCCGGGATGCTACCCGGCGGCGGCGCTGCTCGCGCTGGCGCCGTTTCTCAAGCCGGGCCTGATCGCCCGGGACGGCATCGTGATCAACGCGGTCTCCGGCGTCTCGGGCGCCGGCCGGGGCGGAGCCGCGGGCGGCTACGGGTACTCGGAGACGAACGAGGATCTGCGCCCGTACTCGGTGGCCACGCACAATCACACCGCGGAGATCGAACAGGAGCTCTCGACCCAGGCGGGCGGCCCGGTTGCCGTGACCTTCGTTCCGCACCTCGCCCCGATGACCCGCGGAATTCTCGTGACCGCGTACGCGCGGCTCGCGCGTCCGGTGGATGGGGCCGCGGTCCAGGCGCGGCTGCGCGACGCCTACGCGGGTGAGCCGTTCGTGCGGGTGCTGCCGGACGGCGCCCTGCCCCAGACCAAGGCGACCCTCGGCAGCAACTTCTGCGATGTCGCGGTGCGCGTCGACGCCCGCACCGACACGCTCGTGGCGATGGCCGCGATCGACAACCTGGGGAAGGGCGCGGCCGGCCAGGCGGTCCAGAACCTGAACGTCATGTGCGGACTGCCGGAGGATACGGGGCTCCGGACGCCCGGCGTGTACCCGTAGCGGATCGCGGCGGGGGAAGGGGAGGAGGCGGCATGGCGGAGGGGGTGTCGCGGTTGATCCAGGGCGGCGTGACGTCCGCGCAGGGCTTCGTCGCGGCCGGCGTGCACTGCGGGATCAAGCCGCAGAAGAAGGACCTCGCGCTCGTGTTCTCCCGCGTCCCGGCCGGGGCGGCCGGCGTCTTCACGTCCAACAAGGTCAAGGCGGCGCCGGTCCTCCTCGACATCGAGCGCATCCGGACGGGGCGCGGCCAGGCCGTGGTGCTCAACAGCGGCAACGCCAACGCCTGCACCGGAGAGCAGGGGATGCGGGACGCCCGGGAGATGGGGCTCCTCACGGCCCAGGGGCTCGGCATCGCCGAGGACCTGGCGTACGTGTGCAGCACGGGCGTGATCGGCCGGCCGCTTCCGATGGACGCGGTGCGCCACGGCATCCCGGAGGCCGTGCGCCTGCTCGGCCCGGACGGCGCCGCCGCCGCGGAGGCGATCATGACGACCGACACGGTGCCGAAGACGGCGGCGGTCCAGGTGCCCATCCACGGGCAGGTGGTGACCGTGGGCGGCATGACGAAGGGCGCCGCGATGATCCACCCGCAGATGGCCACGACGCTCACCGTGCTGACCACCGACGCCGCGGTGGCGCTCCCGCTGCTCCACGCGGCGCTGCGCCGGGCCGCCGACGTCTCGTATAATCGGATCACGATCGACGGGGACCAGAGCACGAACGATACGATCCTCATGCTGGCCAACGGCGAGGCCGGGGCGCCCGAGATCACCGAACCCGGCGAGGCGCTCGATGCCTTCGAGGCGGCGCTCGCGGCGTGCGCCACGAACCTCGCGCGCATGATCCCGCGGGACGCCGAGGGCGGAACCAAGTTGATCGAGGTCACGGTCCGCGGCGCGCAGAGCGAGGACGATGCGTACCGGGCGGCGCGGGCGGTCGCGCTCTCACCGCTCGTCAAGACCGCGATCTACGGCCGGTCGCCGAACTGGGGCCGGATCTTCGTCGCGGTGGGCGCCTCCGGCGCGGAGGTCCAGCCGGAGCGGATGTCGGTGCGCATCGGCCCGGTGCTCGTCGCCGACCGCGGCGGCCCGGCGGGCGAACCGGAAGGTCTGGAGGAACTCGTCCGCTACATGGCCGGCGACACCGTCGCGGTCGTGGTCGATCTCGGGCTCGGCAAGGCCGAGGCGACGATGTGGACGAGCGACCTGACCGAAGAGTATGTGAAAGAGAACGCCCACTACCTGACGTGAGGACGCGATGAGCCGGATCCCGGCGGCGGCAACGGGCGAGACCGACCTCGCGGGCAGCGTGATCGCCCAGGGGCTCCGGTACGTCAATGCCTGGAAGGGCAGGACGGTCGTCGTGAAGTTCGGCGGGAGCGTCCTCGACGTCGCCCCCCATCGGGGGCAGGACGGCCGGGCCACCCTGGCCGGCGATCTCGTGCTGCTCAAGGGCGCCGGCATCGATCCGGTGCTGGTCCACGGCGGGGGGCCGGAGATTACGCGCATGCTCGAGCGGCTCGGCAAGCCGTCCACGTTTGTGCAGGGGCTCCGCGTGACCGACGCCGAGACGATGGACGTCGTGGAGATGGTGCTGGCCGGCCGGGCCAACAAGTCGTTGGTCTCGGCTGTCACGCAGGCCGGCGGGCGCGCGGTCGGGCTCAGCGGGAAAGACGGGCGCATGCTGCTCGCGAGGAAGTACCGGGCCGAGGTCGACCTGGGCCAGGTCGGCGAAGTGGAGGCGGTCGACCCGGGACTCGTGCGCGCGCTGAGCCGCGACGGGTACATTCCGATCATCGCCTCGATCGGCATCGGCGAGGACGGGGCGAGCTACAATCTGAACGCCGACACCGCGGCCGGGGCGCTGGCGGTCGCGGTCGGCGCGAGCAAGTTCATCCTGCTGACCGACGTCGACGGGGTGTATCGGGACCCCGGCTTCGCGGGGCGGGGCGGCGGCGACGCGCGCACGCCGGTGTCGGAACTGCGCGCGGCCGACGCCGAGGCCATGATCCGCGACGGCACGATCAGCCGCGGGATGATTCCGAAGGTCGCGGCGTGCCTCGACGCGATCCGCGGGGGCGTGCCGAGCGCGCACATCATCAACGGAACCGTCCCGAACGCCCTGCTGGTGGAACTGTTCACCGAGCGCGGGATCGGGACGATGCTCACGCCGTAGGCGCAGGGACCGGACGCGGTTTTCCAGGAGGGGCAGATGACGACGCGCGAGATCGTGGAGTTGAGCGGCCGGGTTCTGGCGCCGAACTACCGGCGGGCGCCCGTGGCGTTTCGGGAGGGCCGCGGGATGCGGCTCTGGGACCTGGAGGGCAAGGAGTACCTGGACTTCGTCGCCGGGATCGCCGTCGACGTGCTCGGGCACGCGCATCCGCGCCAGGTGGCGGCGATCCAGCAGCAGGCGGCCCGGCTCGTGCACGTCTCCAACCTCTTCCAGATCCCGGAGCAGGCGCGGCTCGCGGAGCGCCTGGTGGCGGTGACCGGCATCGCGAACGGCCGGGTGTTCTTCTGCAACAGCGGCGCGGAGGCCGCGGAGACCGCGATCAAGCTGGCCCGCAAGGCCGGCCGGGCGCGCCGGGGGGCCGACGTCTACGAGATCATCGTGGCGAGCCACAGCTTCCACGGCCGGACGATGGGCGCGCTCGCGGCGACGATGAATCCGAAGTATCATGAGGGATTCGAGCCGATGCTGCCCGGCTTCGTGGAGGTGCCGTTCAACGACCTCGGGGCCGTGGCGCGGGCGGTGGGGCCCAAGACGGCCGCCGTGCTGATAGAACCGGTGCAGGGCGAGGGCGGCATCCATCCGGCGAGCGATGCGTTTCTCGGCGGGCTCCGCCGGCTGTGCGATGAGCGCGGCCTGTTGCTGGTGCTCGACGAGATCCAGACCGGATTCGGGCGGACGGGGCGGTGGTTCGCCTACCAGCACGCCGGGGTGACCCCCGATGTCCTGGCGCTGGCGAAGGGCCTCGGCGGCGGAGTCCCGATCGGCGCGGTCGTGGCGCGCGATGAGGTCATGCAGGTCCTGCAGCCGGGCACGCACGGCACGACGTTCGGCGGCAATCCGCTGGTCTGCGCCGCCGCGCTCGCCGTGATCGACACGATCGAGGCGGAGCGGTTGGTGGAGAACGCCCGGGAGACCGGCGCGTATCTGATGGGCCGGCTCAGCGAACTGGCCGCGCGCACGCCGGCCGTCACCGAGGTCCGGGGCCGCGGGCTCATGGTCGCGGCCGAGGTGACGCTGCCGTCCGAGAAGGTCGTCGCGGCGTGCCTGGCCCGCGGCCTGCTGGTGAACAACGTCCGGCCGACCTCCGTGCGCTTCGTGCCGCCGCTGATCGCCACGCGCGCGGACGTCGATCGCGCGATCGAGCTGTTCGAGGCCGCGCTCAAGGACGTGACGGCGCAGGCTCCGGCGCCGGCGTAGGCCGGCGACACGCGCCGTGAAGGAGAGTTACATGGGACAGCCACGGAACATCGCGCTCGCCTACAGCGGAGGGCTCGACACCTCCGTCATCATCCCCTGGCTCAAGGAGCGGCATCCCGGCGCGCGGGTGGTCGCGGTGGTCGCGGATGTCGGCCAGGGCGACGACTTCGATCAGGTCAGAGACAAGGCGCGCCGGAGCGGCGCCGACGCGGTCCACGTCGTGGACGTGCGGCGGATCTTCGTCACGGACTACATCATGCCGGCGCTGCGGGCCGGTGCCGTCTACGAGGGCCGGTATCTGCTCGGGACGTCGCTCGCGCGGCCGCTGATCGCGCGCGTGCAGGTCGAGGTCGCCCGGGCCGAAGGGTGCGACGCGCTCGCCCACGGGTGCACGGGCAAGGGCAACGATCAGGTTCGGTTCGAGCTGGCGTATCAGGCGCTGGCTCCGCAGCTTAGCGTGATCGCCCCCTGGCGCGAGTGGACGCTCGGGTCCCGCGAAGAGGAGATCGACTACGCGCGGGCCCACGGGGTCCCGGTGCCGGTCACCCGCGAGAAGCCGTACAGCATGGACCAAAACCTCTGGCACCTGAGCTTCGAGAGCGGCGTGCTGGAGGATCCCTGGACCGAGCCGCCGGCCGAGATGTTCCGGCTGACGGTGGACCCGGCGAAGGCCCCCGAGGCGCCGGAGTACGTCGAGATCGGGTTCGAGCGCGGGACGCCGGTGGCCGTCGACGGCCGCCGGCTCGATCCCGTGGATCTCGTGGCCGCGCTCAACCGCCGCGCGGGCGCGCACGGGGTCGGGCGGGTCGACCTCGTGGAGAACCGCCTGGTGGGCATGAAGAGCCGGGGGGTGTACGAGACGCCCGGGGGGACCGTGCTCATGGAGGCGCATCACCATCTCGAGACGATCACACTCGACCGGGAGACGCAACACTTCAAGGCGCTCGTGGCGCCGCGGTACGCCGAGCTCGTCTACTACGGGCTGTGGTACTCGCCGCTGCGGCGCGCCCTCGACGCGTTTGTATCGTCGACCCAGGAGACGGTCTCGGGCAGCGCGCGCGTGAAACTCTACAAGGGCACGTGCACGGTGGTGGGCCGCCGGGCCGACCGGTCGTTGTACAGCCACGCGCTGGCGACCTTCGGGCGGGGCGCCGGCTACGACCAGAAGGACGCGGAGGGGTTTATCCGGCTCTTCGGCCTGCCCACCAAGGTCTTCGCCGGCACGAATCCGGAGAGTACGCAGGACCCGTCGCCGATTCCGCTCCCCTCCGGCGACGTCGCGGCCGGGGGACGGCGCTGACCCGGAGACGCGCGTCATGAACGAACGGCCGCGTGGACGGCCCCCCGAGGAGCCGGCGACCGCCCGGATGTGGGGCGGCCGGTTCCGGGGCACCATCGATCCAACGGTCGCCGCATTTACGACCTCCCTGCCGTTCGACCGCCGGCTGTACCGCGCCGACATCCTCGGCAGCATCGCCCACGCGAACATGCTGGGACGGTGCCGGATCATCGAGACCGACGAAGCCGACCAGCTCGTCCGCGGCCTGGGTGAGCTGCTCCAGGAGATCGACGCCGGCATGCTCGCGATCCAGGGCGCGGAAGACATTCATTCGTTTGTCGAGGTCCAGCTCCGCACGCGCCTCGGCGATGTCGCGGGGCGCCTGCATACGGCCCGGTCGCGCAACGATCAGGTCGCGACCGATCTGCGCGTGTATCTCAAGGGCGAGATCGTCACGCTCGTGGGACGGACTGTCGCGCTGCAGCAGGTCCTGCTCGCACTCGCCGAGTCGCACCCGTCGGTGATCATTCCCGGCTACACCCACCTGCAGCGGGCCCAGCCGGTGCTTCTCGCCCACCACCTCCTGGCGTATGTGTGGATGCTGCAGCGCGACGCGGAGCGCTTTCGGGAGGTGTTCGCGCGGACCGACGTCCTGCCGCTGGGCGCGGCGGCGCTCGCCGGCACCTCGTACCCGATCGACCGGCAGATCGTCGCCTCGCTGCTCGGATTCTCGCGGGTCGCGGAGAACAGTCTCGATGCGACGGCGGACAGGGACTTCGCCGTCGAGTTCATCGCGGCCGGGTCGCTCCTCATGTCGCACCTGTCGCGGCTCGCGACCGAGATCGTCCTGTGGGCGACCTCGGAATTCGGGTTCGTCGAACTGCTCGACACGATCAGCAGCGGCAGCAGCATCATGCCGCAGAAGAAGAACCCCGACGCCGCGGAGCTGGTGCGCGGGAAGGCCGCCCGCGTCCTCGGCGACCTCACCGCGATCCTGGCGATGCTGCGCGGGCTCCCGCTCGCCTACAACAGCGATCTGCAGGAGGACAAGGACGCCGTCTTCGACACCGTCGATACCGTCCAGGCGAGCCTGCAGGTCATGGGGATCCTCCTCCACGGCATCCGCTTCGAGGAGGCGCGCATCGCCGCGCACCTGCGCGGCGGGTTCATGGGGGCGACGGAGCTCGCGGACTACCTGGCGCGGAAGGGCGTGCCGTTTCGCGAGGCGCACGAGCTCGTCGGCCGCATCGTCCTCTACGCGCAGGAGCATGGGCGCGAACTCTGGGAGCTTTCGCCGGACGAGTACCGGGAGTTCAGTCCGCTGCTCGCCTCCGACGTGCCCGATCTCACCACGCCGGCCGGCGCGGTCGCGACGAAGCGCTCCGAGGGCGGGACCGCGCCCGAGCGCGTGACCGAGCAGATGCAGGCCGCCCGAGGTGCGGTCACACGCACGCTGTCGTGGCTGGCCGGGCTGCCCGCCGTGCCCGCCGAGCGGGCCACCGTGGCGCCGCCGCACGGCGGCGGAAAGTCCGCGTGACGATGGCGGTGGATACCCCCCGCGTCGCGTCCCCGCCGAAGCGGGCCGCCGCACCCGGCCGGCGGGAGGCCACGCGTGCCGAGCGCGAGCGCCGGATTCGCGACATTCTCGGCCGCCACGCGATCGAGACCCAGGACGATCTGGTCGAGCGGCTGCGGCAGGAAGGCCTCGCCGTCACGCAGGCGACAGTGTCGCGCGACATCAAGCGCATCGGCCTCGTCAAAGTTCCGCTGTCCGGCGGGCGCTCCCAGTACGTCGCCCCGGAGCGGCCGTCGCCCGCCGACGTCCTGCGGCGATTGCACCACGCGGTGACGGAGTACGTGCTGTCCGTCGACGCCGGGGACGACCTCGTGGTGGTGCACACCCTCACCGGCCGCGCCAACGCCGTCGCGGCGGCCATCGACGAAATGCAGTGGCCCGACGTCGTTGGAACCGTGGCCGGCGATGACACGATTCTTATCGTGCCACGCCGCCGGCCGGTGCGGGGCCGGGTGCTCGCGATGCTGCGCCGCGTGATGGAGGGCGAGGCGCCGTAGGCCAGCGCAGGGGTCGTGTCCGGGCGGACCGAATGACATCGGGCGGGTCCGTTTATGGACGTCATCGTCACGAATCTGCAGCACCTTGCCGTGGACGCGAAGTTCATCCGCGCCGTGGTCCTCCAGGCTCTTCGGCTGCACGGGTACCGCACGCCGCCCGACGTCGGCGTCGCCCTCGTGGATGACGGCTACATCCGCATGCTGAATCGTGAGTACCGGGGCGGCGACCACGCCACCGATGTGCTTGCCTTTCCGCTGGATGCGGACGACGGCCGGGCCGGGGAGAACGATGTGAACGAGCCGGTGCTCGGCGACATCGTGATCTCCGTGCAACGCGCGCGAGAACAGGCGCGGCAGTTCAAACATCCGCTGCGCCGGGAAGTCGCGCTGCTGGCGATTCACGGGCTGCTGCATCTCCTGGGCTACGACGACGAGACCGAGGCGGCCGCCTCGGCGATGTGGGCCCGGCAGAAGGAGCTCCTCGAGACGATCCTCGATACCGGGCTGCCTCCCGCGGGTGTTCCGCCGCACCCGCCGCGCCGGGGCGGGCGGGACAGACGGTAGTGCGGCCGGCCTCCCGCATTCGCGGGACGGCGGCGCCTCCGGATCCGGGAGGGGCGCGCCGCGCGCGATCCTTCCGCGCCGCGGTCGCGTGCGCCCTGCACGGCGTGCGGGTGGGCGTCCGCCGGCAGCCGAATCTCCGCGCCCACATCGCGATCGCCGGGCTGGTCCTACTCGGCGGGGCGGCGGCGCGGCTCTCCGGCCTAGAGCTCGCGGTGCTGGCCGGGGCGATCGGCCTGGTGCTGTCCGCGGAACTGCTCAACACCTCGATCGAGCTGCTGACCGATCTGGTGTCTCCCGGCGACGATCCGCGCGCCGGCGCCGTCAAGGACGTGTCGGCCGGGGCGGTGCTCGTCGCCTCCGGAAGTGCCGTGGCGCTGGGGGTGTTCGTCGCGCTGCCCCACGTCTGGCCGGCGGCCCCGATCGCGGGACGCGCCGCCGCCGCGCTCGGGACCGCGTGCCTGATCGTGTTCGCGATCGCCGCGCGCGAAAGTCCCACCGCAGGGGACGGCGGCGGGTCCGAGCCCTGAGCCGCCGCGCCGCGGACCTGCCGGCACAAATGGTATAATGACGGGCGTTGGATATAATAATCGTATTGATGACTCGCCCTGTGCGCACCGGCCCGCATCCCCGCGCACATACCGGCGCCGCGGCTGAAGGGTAGGGATCGTGGGCCTTCGTTTTGCCGCCCTCGGCGTACTGATCCTCTGCGGCGCGTTCTTCGGCGCCGCGGAAACCGCGCTTTTTGCCGCGAACCGCATGGCCCTGCGCCGGCTGCGCGACGCCGGCGACCGCCGTGCGCGCGTGGCCCACCGGTTGTTGGAAGATCCCGGGAACCTCCTCACGACGCTGCTCGCCGGCAACACCATCGCCAACGTCGGCTCGTCCGTCGTGGCGACGTCCATCGCCCTCAGCCTCCTCGGCCGCCGGACCGGGGAGCTCGTGGCCTTCGTGGGCGCGACGGTCCTCGTTCTGATCCTCGGTGAGATCGCACCGAAGACGCTCGCGGTGAGGTACGCGGACCGGTTTGCCCTGCGCGTGGCGGGACCCGTGCGGACGGTGAGCCTCGTGCTGACGCCGCTGGTCCGGCTGCTCTCCCTCGCCGGGACGGCGATCGCGCGCCCCTTCGGCGGGGCGATCACGCCGCGCGCCCCCCTCGTGACGGAGGATCAGCTGCGCTTCCTCGTCCAGGTCGGGGAAGAGGAGGGCGTGATCGAGGAAGAAGAGCGCGAGATGATCCACTCGATCTTCGAGTTCGGGGACACGCTCGTGCGGGAGGTCATGCGGCCGCGCGTCGACATCGTCGCGGTGCCGGCGAGGGCGACCATCAACGAGGCCCTCGGTCTCGTGATGGAGTACGGCCACTCGCGGATCCCGGTGTACGAAGGGAACATCGATCACGTCATCGGCATCGTCTACGTCCGCGATCTCCTCCCGGCGCTCCGGCAGGGCCGGCTCGACCAGCCGGTCCGCGAAGTCCTGCGGCCGGCGTTCTTCGTGCCGGAAGCCAAGAAGGTGGACGAGCTGTTCCGGGAGCTGCAGCGGCGGAAGGTCTCGATGGCGATCGTCGTCGACGAGTACGGCGGCACCGCCGGGCTCGTCACGATGGAGGACCTGCTCGAGGAGATCGTCGGCGAGATTCAGGACGAGTACGATCTCGAGGAGAAGCCGATACAGCTGATCGACGACCGCACGGCCGTCGTAAACGGCCGGACGCCGATCGACGAAGTAAACGAGATTCTCGGGCTGCAGTTGCCGGTCGAGGAAGTGGACACGATCGCCGGTCTGGTGTACGCGTTGGCCGGGCGCGTGCCCGTCCAGGGTGAGACCGTGTCGGTGCCCGGCGCCGAACTGCGGGTGGAGCGGGCGCTCGGCCAGCGCATCACCAAGGTCCGGATCACGCGGTCGACGCCGCCGGCGCCGCCCCCCACAGGGGGCAGGCCGGCGGAGGAAGCGACGATGCCGACCCGGGGCTCCGCCGCGGGCGCCTGAGACCTGCGCCGCCCTCCCCGCTTTAGAGCGTCACGCGCCGGTACGCCCTCGCAAACCGCGGGTCTTCGAGGCGAAAACTGTCCGGGTTGGTCCCGCGGGCGACGGCGAGGTGATACGCGAACAGCTGCACCGGGACCACGCACGTGAGCGCCGTGAACGGTTCCGGGACGGGCGGGACGCTCCAGCGCGCGGTCGGCCCGTCCGGCATTGTGGCGGTCCCGTCGTCGACGACGATCCAGGGGGCGCCGATCTCCTGGATCGCCCCGGCCACGTCCGCCACGCGGCGCTGCGCCGGACCGGCGGGCGCGATAAGGACGAACAGGTCGTCGGGCTCGCTCGACTGGAACGGTCCGTGCAGGATCGCTTCCGCGCTCATGCCCTCGGCGGTGAGGTAGGACGTCTCCTTGATCTTGAGCGCGCCTTCCGCGGCGGCGACGGCCCCGGGCCCGCCGCCGATGAGCCAGATCCGCCGGCTCGAGGCAAGCGCGCGGCCCCGCGCCGCGATGTCAGGTTCGAGATCGAGCGCGCCCCTCAGGGCGGCGGGCAGGCCGGTTTCGAGCACGGCCGGGTCGAGCGCCGCACGCCCGAGCCGCGCGCGCCCGACCCCGGCGGCCAGCACGCCGAGCGCGGCGACGGCCCCGGCGTAACTGACCGTGTGCGCGGACGAGCGTTCCTGGGCCACGGTGTGGAGCACGAGGCCGGCGTCCGCGCGGTCACCCCCGTCCGTCTGGGGTTCACCGGTGATGAGCACGGTGGTGCAGCCGGCCTCGCGTGCCCGCGCAAGCGCGTCGCGCGTGTACCGTTTCGTGCCGCGATGCGTGATCGTCACGACGGCATCGCGGGGGCTGAGCCGCGGCCCGTACAGCGCGAAATCAAAGGCGTGCACGGCCTGCACGGGAAGATCGCCGCCGTACGTGCGTACGAGGTGCTCGCCGGCGAGCGCGGCATGGTAGGAGGTGCCGATGCCGACGAGGTAGAGGCGGTCGCAGCGGGCGAGCCGCGGCACGAAGGCGTCGGCGGCGGGCGCCGTGCGCGCCGCCACCGCCGCGAAGGCGTCCGGCTGCTGCCGTATTGCATCGTACATATGGTACGGATGCTGGGTGCGGGGATTGGCCGCCGCAGCCGCGAAACCTGAGTCGACCTTGCGAGGGGTCTGCATGCCGTCGTCTCCGATCCGACAGGGTTCGACCTCGAAGATATCACGCGGGCGCGCGGAGTACAGCCGGCTCGTCCGGACCGCCCGCGCCGCGCGGCGGCGCGCCTACGCGCCCTATTCACGGTTCCCCGTCGGGGCGGCGGTGCTGGCCCGGGACGGCTCGATGTACGCCGGGGCGAACGTCGAAAATGCCTCCTACGGTCTGACGCAGTGCGCGGAACGGGTGGCGCTGCAGACCGCCGTCGCCGCCGGTCACCGGAGCCTGCGCGCCGTTGCGATCGCGGGGCCGGCCGGCCTGACGCCGTGCGGCGCGTGCCGTCAGGTCATGGCGGAGTTCGGGGTCGTCACGGTGATCCTCGCCCCTCCGAGCGGCCCGCCGGAGGTCGTCCGCCTCGCCGATCTGCTCCCGCGGCCGTTTGGAGGGGCTCGGTACGATCGTGCCGGTCTATAAGGCCGACGCGAACGTCCTGCGCCATCAGCCTGTCGGGGAAGCCGACCGGATCCTGACGCTCTTCACGCGCGAGTACGGCAAGTTGCGGGTGTCGGCCCGCGGCGTCCGCAAGACGACGAGCCGGCTCGGCGGCCGGGTCCAACCGTATACCCACGGCCGGTTTCTGCTCGCCCGCGGCCGGACGCTGGACGTCGTGGCCCAGGCGGAGTCCGTGCGGGCGTTCCCGGGGCTCCAGCAGGATCTGCTGCGCAGCGCGTACGCCGCCTACGTCGCGGAGCTGGTGGACCGGTTCCTGCCGGAGCGCGATCGCCATCCGGACGTGTTCGACACCGTCCTCGACGCGCTCGCCGTGATCGAGGAGGCCACGGAGGACGAGGCCGAGGTGTACGCCCTGTGGTTTTCGCTGCATCTCGCGGACAGCCTCGGGTATCGCCCGGAGATGGCGCAATGTGTCGCGTGCGGCCGCGCCCTGCCGGCCGGGGATCCGGCGGGCCGTAGCGCCGCCACGTGGGCGTTCAGCCCGGCCGCGGGCGGTGCCCTATGTCCGTCGTGTGCCGCGGACGTCGCCGGGGCGGTCCGCGTGGCGCCGGGGATCTTGGCGACGGGCGGCTACCTGCTCCGCGTCTCCGCGGACCGGGCCCGCAGGCTGCGGGTGCCAGACCGTCAGCGCCGGGACCTCGCTCGGCTCGTGCAGCAGCATCTCGAGTACCACCTCGACGGACGGCTCCGCGCCCCGGCGGTGATCGCGCGGCTCAGGCAGGCGGTCGCACCCCGTGCCGCCGCACCACGCGCATAGCGCGCTCGTTCTCTGTGCATTGGGATATCGGCCTCACCGTCGCGACACTCCTGGCCATTGCGGCCGGCGTGCGGTGCTGGCGACGATCGGGCTCCTGCCGCCGTAGGAAGCGACGGTGGGGCATGATAAGATAGACCCACGGAGGTGATCCCTTTGGAAATCGATCTCGAGCGGGCGAAGCGCGCGCTGATCCATTTTGGCTCGGCGTTGGAAGAGGCCCAGCAGGTCGTGCGCAACACTCGGCCCGGAATCGTGCGGGTTCACACCGACGACAAGGTGTTCGAACTGCCGCTGACGTGGGCCGCGGTCGGCCTCGCGGCGTTCGCGGTCGCCAGCGTGCTGACGCAGCTGCCGTTGCGGAGGGAACGCGAAGAAGAACCGCTCGGCATCGGATAGCGTCGGATAGTGACCTTTCAGGACCTCCTCATCGGCCTGGAGCGATTCTGGGCGGCGCAGGGTTGCGTGATCGCGCAGCCCTACGACGTCGAAGTCGGGGCCGGCACGATGCATCCCGCCACATTCTTGCGCGCCCTCGGGCCGGAGCCCTGGCGGGCCGCCTACGTCCAACCCAGCCGCCGGCCGGCCGATGCCCGCTACGGGGAGAATCCGAACCGCCTCTACCAGCACTATCAGTACCAGGTGATCCTGAAGCCCTCGCCGGACGACGTGCAGGACGTCTACATCCGGAGTCTCGAGACCGTCGGCGTTCGTCCCCGCGACCACGACCTCCGGTTCCTCGAAGACAACTGGGAATGGCCGACGGGCGGCGCCTGGGGCGTCGGCTGGCAGGTCTTCCTCGACGGGCAAGAGATCAGTCAGTTCACCTACTTTCAGCAGGTCGGGGGCCTTGATCTGCCGCTCGTCGCGGCGGAGCTGACCTACGGAACGGAGCGGATCGCCCAGTTCATCCAGCGAAAGGCGAGTGTTTTCGACCTCGAATGGGCGCCCGGTATCACCTACGGGGAGATCCGGCGGCAGGAGGAAGTGGAGCAGTCGGCCCACGCGTTCGCCTCGGCCGACGTCGCGACGCTCCGCGCCCTGTTCGACGCCTACGATCGGGAAGGGCAGCGGCTGCTCGAGGCCGGCCTCGTGCTGCCGGCCTACGAGCAGCTCTTGAAGTGCTCACACGCCTTCAACCTGTTGGACGCGCGTGGCGCCGTGGGCGTCGCCGATCGCGCGAGCCTGCTCGGGCGCTGCCGGGTCATCGCGCGGGGGTGCGCGGAGCGGTACCTCGCGCAGCGCGAGTCGATGGGGTGGCCGCTTTTGCACGAGGAGACGCATGCCGGTTGACCGTGCGGAGTCCGCGCGGCCGCGGCGCCCGGGGCACGCCCGCCTCGTATTCGAGATCGGGACCGAGGAACTGCCGCCGGCAGCCGCCTGGGACGGGGCCCGCCAGCTGCGCGAGATCGCTCCGCCCGCGCTGGCGGAAGCCAGAATCGAATCCGGCCAGGTCGCCGTCTATTCGACCCCGCGCCGCCTCGTCCTGACCGTGGAGGACGTGGCGCTCCGCCAGCGCGACAACGTTCGCGAGGTGCGCGGTCCCGCGGTGCGGGCCGCCTTTGCCGCCGACGGAGGTCCGACCGCCGCCGCGGAGGGATTCGCGAGGGCGCAGGGTGTCGACGTGGCCGCGCTCGAGCGGCGGACGACCCCGCAGGGAGAGTACGTGTACGCGGTGCGGCGTGAGGCGGGCAGCCAGACGGTCGCCGCGCTCGCCGGGCTGCTGCCGGCACTCGCCGGCCGGCTGACCTTTCCCCGGGCGATGCGGTGGGGCGCGGGGACGGTGCGGTTCTCGCGGCCGGTGCGGTGGCTCCTCGCACTGCTCGGAGACGACGTCGTCCCGTGCGCGTTCGCCGGCGTCGCCGCCGGGCGCGAGACGGCCAGCCACCGCACCCTGCACCCCGGCCGTGTCTCCGTGCCGTCGGCGGAACACTATGAGACCGTCGTGCGGACGGCGCGGGTGCTGCTCGATCCGGATGAGCGGCGGCGCCGCATCATCGCCGGCCTGCGGCGGGCCGCCCGGAGCGCGGGCGGCCGCCCGATCCTCGATCCCGGGCTGCTCGAGGAGACCGTGCAGCTCGTCGAGTGGCCGACGGCGTTTGCGGGCCGCTTCAACGCCGGCTTCGAAGTCCTCCCCCGCGTGATCCTGATCACGGTGATGCAGCACCATCAAAAGTACTTTGCCGTGGAGAACGCCGAGGGCGCGCTCCTGCCGGCGTTTGTCGCGGTCCGCAACGGGGGGACGCGGGGGCTCGACGGCGTGCGCGAAGGCAACGAATGGGTGCTGCGCGCCCGCCTCGCCGACGCCCGATTCTTTTTTGAGGCGGACCGCGCGCAAACGCTCGAGGCCCGTGTGCCGGGTCTCGAGGACGTGATGTTTCTCGAGCCGCTCGGCACCATGGCCGCGAAGACGGGACGACTTCGCACGCTCGCCGGACGCCTTTCCGCGGCCCTTCGGGACGACGCGGAGGTCGCGGCGGCGTTGGACCGCGCCGCGCTGCTCGCCAAGGCGGATCTTCTGACGCGCGTCGTGCGCGAACTGCCGGAGCTGCAAGGCGCCGTGGGCACGCTCTACGCGCGCCTCGACGGCGAGCCGGACGCGGTCGCGGACGCGATCGAAGAGCAGTATCTGCCGCGCGGCGGCGTCCTGCCCCGCACGGCCGTCGGCGCGCGCCTCGCGCTGCTGGACCACGTCGACACGCTCGCCGGGGCCCTGTCCGCCGGCCTGGTGCCGAGCGGCTCACAGGATCCCTACGGGCTGCGCCGTGCCGCCGGTGCGATCGTCACGATCCTGCTCGACCGGCAGTGGCCGAGCACCCTCTCCGAGTTGGCGGGCTACGCGCTCGACGCCTACGGCGTCGACGCCGCCGCGATCCGCGCCCGCGTGCTCGACGCCGTGCTGGACCTCGCGCGCCAGCGGCTGCGCGCCGCGCTCATCGAGGAGGGCATCAGCTACGACACGGTCGACGCGGCCCTCGCCGCCGGGCTGGACGCGCCGCCGGATGCCGCGGCCCGGGCCCGCGCGCTGTGGACCTTTCGGCGCGCCCCGGAGTTTCCCGCCACCTACACCGCGTTTGATCGCGCCGCCCGGATCGTGCCGCCGGGGTTCGAGGCCGAGATCCGGGAAGATCTGATCGCGGCGGCGGCCGAACAGGACCTGCTGGACGCGGTCCGCGCCGCGTCGGTCTCGGGCGCCGCCCTCGACGGGCGGGAGCCGCCGCCGCGGGCGGTGGCGGGCGATCTGACCGCGCAGTACGAGCGGCGGCTGCGCCGTCTCGCGGCGCTCGCCGGCCCGGTCGACCGGTTCTTCACCGACGTGCTGGTCATGGCCGAGGACGAGGCGATCCGGCGCAACCGCCTGAGCCTGCTCGCCGGGGTGGTGCGCCTGGTGCGGCCGATCGCCGATCTGTCGCGCCTCGTCGTTGCCGAGACGCGTCCGGAAGGAAAGCCGGCGCGTGTCTCCCAAGCATGAAGTGTCTGGCGTCTCCCAGGCTGTACAAGTCCGCCACGTGAGGTGACATCGCTCATGGCCATTCGTCTCGGGACCAAGCCCCGGCGCGCGCCCGGCCGCCGGGATGGAGCCGGCAATGCTTCCCGCGCGGGGATGAAACCCATCTGGCTCTTCGAAGAGGGCAACGCCTCGATGCGCGACCTGCTGGGCGGCAAGGGCGCCGGCCTGGCGGAGATGAGCCGGGTGGGCCTGCCCGTGCCGCCCGGATTCACGATCACCACGGCCGTGTGCAACGCGTACCTCGCGAACAAGAAGACGTTTCCGGCGGGGTTGATGGCGGACGTGCGGCGCGCCCTGGCGATCGTGGAGCGCAAGATGGGCAAGCGGTTCGGGGATCCCAAGAACCCGCTGCTCGTCTCGGTCCGCTCGGGCGCCAAGTTCTCGATGCCCGGCATGATGGACACGGTCCTGAACCTCGGCCTCAATCCGGAGACCGTGCGCGGCCTCGCCGCGCTCACGGACAACGAGCGTTTCGCCGCGGACGCGTACCGGCGGTTCGTGCAGATGTTCGGCAAGATCGTCCTCGGCGTCCCCGGCGACAAGTTCGAGCACCTCCTCGAGGGGCTCAAGCAGCGGGTCGGGGCCCACCTCGACACCGATCTCACCGCCGTGGACCTCCGCGAGCTGGCGGCCGCGTTCATGGAGCTCATCAAACGGGAGACGGGGGTGACGTTTCCCACGGACCCCGGGCAACAGCTCGAGATGTCCATCCGCGCGGTCTTCGATTCGTGGATGGGCCGGCGCGCGGTCGACTACCGCAACTTCAACAAGATTCCGCACGACCTCGGGACGGCCGTCAACGTCCAGGCGATGGTCTTCGGCAACATGGGGCAGGACAGCGCGACGGGCGTCGCGTTTACCCGCAACCCGGCGACCGGCGAGAAGGGGTTGTACGGCGAGTACCTGCCGAACGCCCAGGGCGAAGACGTGGTCGCCGGCATCCGCACGCCGCATCCGATCAGCCAGCTGCAGACCGAGATGCCCGGGGTCTACAAGCAGTTCCTCAAGGTGGCGCAGATGCTGGAGCGCCACTACAAAGACATCCAGGATCTCGAGTTCACCGTCGAGCGCGGCCGGCTGTGGATGCTTCAGACCCGCAACGGCAAGCGGACCGCGCAGGCCGCGGTCAAGGCCGCCGTCGACATGGTGCGCGAGCGTCTGATCGGGAAGGACGAAGCGCTGCTCCGCGTGGAGCCGGAGCAGATCTACCAGCTGCTGCTGCCGCGATTCGATCCGGACGACAAGACGGCCGCGGAGCGCGAAGGGAAGCTGCTGGCCCGGGGCCTCAACGCCTCGCCGGGCGCGGCGACCGGCATCGCGGTCTTCGATCCCGACACGGCGGTCGAGTTGGCGGCCACCGGGCAGGCCGTAATTCTCGTTCGTCCCGAGACGAATCCCGACGACGTGCACGGGATGCTCGTCGCGCGCGGCATTCTGACCGCCCGCGGGGGCGCCACGAGCCATGCCGCGGTCGTGGCGAGGGGGCTCGGCAAGCCGTGCGTCGCGGGCGCGGAGGCGATCCGCGTCGATCCGGACGCGCGGCAGTTCAGCGTGGACGGCACCGTGATCCGGCAGGGCGAGTTCGTGTCGATCGACGGGACGACCGGCGAGGTCTTCGGCCGCGCCATCCGCACGATCGACCCCGACCTCGCCGGCGACGCCGATTTGCAAACGCTGCTCGGCTGGGCCGATCGGACGCGCCGCCTCGGCGTGTGGGCCAACGCGGATTACCCGCGGGACGCGGAGCGGGCCCGCGCGTTCGGCGCCGAGGGCATCGGGCTGTGCCGGACGGAGCACATGTTCTTCGAAGAAGAGCGCCTGCCGATCGTGCGCCGGATGATCCTCGCCGAGACCGACGCGGAGCGCCAGCGTGCGCTCGACGAGCTGCTGCCGGTGCAGCGGCAGGACTTCATCGGCATCCTCCGCGCGATGACGGGGCAGACCGTCGTCATCCGTCTGATCGACCCGCCGCTGCACGAGTTTCTGCCCCGCTACGACGAGCTGCTGGCCGAGGTGGTCGAGCTGCGCGTCCGCGGGAACGATCCGGCGGGCCTCGCCGAGAAGGAGCACCTCCTGCGCGCCGTCCAGGGCATGCGCGAGCAGAATCCGATGCTCGGGCTGCGCGGGATTCGCCTCGGCCTGCTCTTCCCGGGGATCATCGACATGCAGGTGCGGGCGATTCTCGAGGCGGCGTGCGCCCTCGCCAAGGACCGCGTCAAAACCCACGCCGAGATCATGATCCCGCTGGTCGGGCACGTGAACGAGCTGCGGGTCGTCGAGGAGCGGCTGCGGCCGCTGGCCCGGCAGGTGATGCGGGAGCAGGGCGTCCGCGTCGCCTACAAGTTCGGGACGATGATCGAAATACCCCGCGCCTGCGTCGTGGCCGGGGAGATCGCCAAAATCGCCGAGTTCTTCTCGTTCGGCAGCAACGACCTGACCCAGTTGATTTTCGGCTTCAGCCGGGACGACGCGGAGGGCAAGTTCCTGCTCGAGTACGTCAAGCGCAAGATCTTGCCGGAGAACCCGTTTCAAGTTCTCGACGTCGACGGCGTGGGCGTGCTGATCGACATGGCGGTGCGGGAGGCGCGCAAGGTCCGTCCCGATCTCGAGCTCGGCATCTGCGGCGAGCACGGCGGCGACCCGGCGAGCATCGACTTCTGCCACAAGGTGGGGCTGACCTACGTCAGTTGCTCGCCGTTCCGAGTGCCGACGGCGCGTCTCGCCGCGGCGCAGGCCGCGCTGCGGGAGCGGCGGACCCGCGCCGAGCGCGACAAGTAAGACGGCAGGTGAGACCGCGGGCGGCCGGTGCCGGCCGCTCGTGAGGCCGGTCTCGCACCACCGGCCTGCGAGTAGAGGGAGACAGACGGCGGGAACGGGGCGGAGCGGATGCGGCGAGACCGGTCGTGAACCCCCGCGAGACCACGGAGACGTGGGAGAAGCGGCTTCTCGCGCCGTACGCCGCCCGGAGCGCCGCGTCGCGCGGACGCGCCCGCCCGGAGGACCGCGATCCGATCCGCACCGAGTTCCAGCGCGACCGCGACCGGATCGTACACTCGAAGGCCTTCCGCCGGCTGATGCACAAGACGCAGGTCTTCATCGCGCCGGAGGGCGACCATTACCGGACGCGGCTCACCCACACCCTGGAGGTCGCCCAGATCGCCCGGACGATCGCCCGGGCGGTGCGGATTAACGAAGATCTCACCGAGGCCATCGTCCTGGCCCACGATCTCGGCCACCCCCCGTTCGGGCATGCCGGCGAAGAGGTCCTCGACCGGCTGATGGCATCCCACGGGGGCTTTCGCCACGACGTGCAGAGCCTGCGCGTCGTGGAGGTGCTCGAGCGCCGCCGGCGGCGGGACGGGGTGATCGAGCAGGGCCTCAATCTGACGTGGGAAGTCCGCGACGGGATCGGCGGTCATTCCAAGGGCCCGCAGGACCTGGAGACGCTGCCGCCGATCGACGACGTCCCGGCCGACGCGCTGCCCCATACGGTCGAGGGCCAGCTGGCCCGCGTCGCCGACCGGATCGCGTACGTGCACCACGACACCGACGACGCGATCCGCGCCGGATTGATCGATGAGCGGGACGTTCCGTTTTCCGTGCGCGCGGTCCTCGGGGAGACCCGGGGGCAGTGGGTCGACTCGACGGTCCGGGATATCGTGGCGCGGTCGACCGACCAGCCGCGGATCCAGATGAGCGAGCCGGTCCGCGGGGCCCTCAACGAGCTCAAAGATTTTCTCTTCGAGCGCGTCTATCGCGGGTCGACGGCGAAGGCCGACGTCGCCAAGGCCCAGCGGCTGCTGCGCGAACTGTTCGAGTATTTCGTCGAACACCCGGAGGAAATGGGCGAGTCCCCCGAGTCGGGCCGGACGAGCGTGCAGCGCGCGGTGTGCGACTTCCTCGCCGGGATGACGGACCGGTTCGCGATCCGGACCCACGAGCGGCTGTTCGTGCCCCGCGCCTGGGCGGGGTGACGTGACGGAGTCCCTGCAGCGTCGGCTCGAGCAAGTGCGTCACGCGATGTCGGTCTTGGAGACGCAGCGCGCCACGCTCGGCGCCGCCGTCGTCGATCCCGCGCTCGCAGCGCTCCGCCAACAGCTTGCCGCGCTCGAGACGGAGGTCCCGGCCCAATCCGGGCCGTTCGAAGAACGCCGCGTCATCACGATCCTCTTTACCGATATCGTCGGCTCGACCGCGCTCGCGCACAACCTCGACCCCGAAGAATGGCGGCAGACGGTTGCGAAATTGCACTCCGCCATCGGGACGATCATCCGGGGCCATCACGGCATGGTGGCCCAGTATCTCGGCGACGGTCTCCTTGCCCTCTTCGGCGCCGAGGCCTCCGGCGAGCGTGATCCGGAGCATGCGATTCTCGCAGCGCTCGAGGCGCAAAGCGCAATCGCGGCGTGGAATGGGGCGCCTCCCATTCAGATTCGAGTGGGAATCCACACCGGTCTCGTCGTGGTCGGCGAGTTGGGCTCGGATGCGAAAAGAGAGTTTCACCGCGACGGGCGATGCGATGAACGTGGCGGCGCGCCTGCAGTCCGCCGCGCCTCCCGGCGGGATTCTCATTTCCCACGACACCTACCAGCATGTGCGCGGGGTGTTTTCCGTCACGCCGCAGCCGCCGCTCGTGGTGAAAGGCGCGCCGGAGCCGATCCAGACCTATCTCGTACGCCGTGCCAAGTCGAGGCCGTTCCGCACTCTCGCCCGGGGCGTGGCGGGCGTCCAAACGCGGACCATCGGCCGCGACCGGGAACTGCGGGCCCTCCAGGCCGCCTACCTGGACGCCGTCGAGAACCGGCGATTCGTGTGGGCGCAGCTTGTGGGAGACGCCGGAATCGGGAAGAGTCGCCTGCTCGACGATGTGCGCGAGTGGGTGGAGCTGCGACCGGAGGTCGTGCGCCTGTTCAGGGCCCGCGCCTATGCCGACGATCCGCGGCAGCCGTTTTCGCTGGTCCGCCGCATGTGGTTCGATCGGTTCCAGATCGCCGAAGATGCGCCGATTCCCCAGGCCGAGGCCAAATGGGTGCAACGCTTCCAGGAGCTAAGCAAGACCGACGCGGTCGAACCCGCACACGCGCTCGGTCTGTTGGTCGGCCTGCCGTTTGCCGAGAGTCCGCATATCGGGGCGATGCGCGGCGATCCGGTCCAGGTCAAGGGACGCGGCCTTGTGGTGAGCCGCGAGGTTTTGAAGATGATCCGGCGGGAACAGCCCGTTGAGTTTCTGCTCGAGGATCTGCAATGGGCGGATGCGTCGTCCTGGGAGTATCTCGTGCAGGTATTGCTCGCGGACGCGCCGTCCGACGAGGGGGCGCACGGAACCTTTGTGCTGGCCGCGGCGCGGCCGGAATGGACGCCGCCGGAAGAACTCCTTCGCCATCCCCGGTATGTGTCGACGGATCTTCAGCCGCTGTCCGACGAGGCTACGCGGGAGCTTGTGTCCGAGTTGCTGCGCGCCGTCGAGCACGTTCCCGAAGACGTTGTGCGCCTGATCGTGGAGCGGTGCGAGGGCGTGCCCTACTTCGTGGAAGAGGTGGTGAACTGGTTCCTGGACCGCGGCATCATCGATCGGACGCGCGATCCGTCGGGCTTTGTCTCCGCGCGCCTCAGGGAAACCCCGCTGCCGGCCACGCTGCAGCACCTGTTGTTCACGCGTCTCAGCGTCCTGAACGACGCGGAACGGGCTGCGCTGCAGCGGGGCGCGATTTTCGGCCGCAACTTCTGGGCCGGAGGACTGGAGGCCCTCGGGGTGCGCCGGCCCGATGCGCTCCTCGCGCCGCTGCAGCCGCGCGGCTTCGTGGAGGCGCAACCGGAATCGTCCTTTGAAGGCGACACGGAATGGAGCTTCCATCACATGCTGCTGCGCGACGTGACGTATGAGAGCGTGCTGAAGCGTGAGCGCGCCAAGTTGCACAAGGCCGCCGCCGCATGGCTGGAAGAGCAGGCGCGGAGGGCCGGCCGGCTCGACGAGTTCGCGGGACTGCTGGGCGAGCACGCGGAGCGCGCGGGTGACATGACGGCAGCGGCCGACCGGTATCTACAGGCAGGCGGCCGCGCCAAGGCACGCGGCGCCACCGTGGAGGCGAGGAAATTCCTGGATCGCGCGCTGGATCTGCTGCCGCCGGTCGACCGCGAGCGCCGCTGGCTGGTGCTGCTCGCGCGCGAAGAGGTCTTGGGGATTCTCGGTGAGCCGGATGCTTGGCGTGTCGACGTGGCGGAGCTGCTGGAACTCGCCGAGAGTCTGGACGACGATGCCCGGCGGGCGGAAGTCTATCACCGCCAGGCCGAGTATGCGCGCAAGACCGGTGACCATCGAGCGGGGTTGCGGGCGGCGGATGAGGCTATCGCCGCCGCGCGGCGCGCAGGTAATCCGTCAATTGAGGTACGGGCTCTGTCATTGAAGGTGCCGTCGCAAACGCGCCTCGGCGAGCTCAACGCCGCGGGGCAGACGGCGGAGGAGGCGCTCCGCCGCGCGCATGACCTGGGTGATGAGACGACTCTCGCACTCACCCTTTCGAACGTGGCTATCTACTATACCGAGTCCGGGGACGTTGCGCAGGCGCTGGTCTTGCACCGCCAGGAAGTGGAGATCTGGCATCGTCTGGGCAACCGCGCCCAGGAAGCCCGCGGCCTGGTCAACACCGGCGTGAACTACTGGCAACTGGGATTGTACAAGTTGGCTCGGACGACGCTGGAGCAGGCACTGGAGTTGGCCGGCGGGGTTGGCGCCCGCCGTTCGAGAGCGTACGCTCTCCAGAATCTCGGGTACGCGTGCTTTCGATTGCATGATGGGAGAACCGCGCGCCGCGTCCTCGAGCAATCGCTCGGTGAGATGGTGGCGGTGAACGACGCGTACGGTCGGGCGGGGGCGGTCACCTATCTCGGGTTCGTCCTCGAGCAATCCGGCGACGCGGCTGGCGCGGCGCGGCGGTTCGCGGAGGCGATAGGGATCTTTACCGATCTCGGCGGGCGTGCCGCCGTCGTTGAAGTTTCGGCCGGCCTGGCTCGCTGCGCCTTGGCCCAGGCTCACCTGGACGAAGCGCGGCAATATGCCGCGGACATCTGGGACTATCTCGAGGCGCACGGGACCAGGGGGATGTATTTTCCGGTGTGGGTGTACCAAAGTTGCGCGGAGGTCTTCGATGCCCTCAACGAACCGGACCGGGCCCGGAAAGCCGCCGAGGCCGGCCATCGCGAACTGATGGCTCGTGCCGCGGAGATCAGTGACCCTGATTGGCGCAGGGCGTTCCTGGAGAATGTGGCGGAGAACCGCGCGATCGTCGAGATGTGGGAGGAGCTCACCCCCTAGGGAAGCCGAGGTGGTCTACGCCCGCGAATGCTCGATCCGCTCCAGGTGCTCCAGATCTCCCAATTCGGTCAGGACCCGCATGCCGGCGGCGAGGCCGGCCTCGTCGCCCGTAAGGCGCGCCCGCTCACAGCGTGCCCGCGCCGCGTAGGGCGTCGCCCCCATCCGTTCGAAGAGGTCGAGGGCCGCGGCCAGTTCCTCCGCCTCTTGAAGGGCGATTCCGAGCGCCCGGCGCGCCTGCCCTTCAAGCGCCCGGTAGCCGTGCGCGGCGGCAAACTTGGCGATAGGCCTCAGGACTTCGGCGGCCGGAGGCTGGCGCCTGTCCGAGGCAAACGAGAGCCCCCGTTCGAGATACTCGAGACCCATGTGTTGAAAGTCGAATCGACCCACCATCTGCGTCTTCACCACGTCGAGATCGCCGGACACGAACCCGTCGATGCGTCGCCATACGGTGGCGGAGGTGAAGTCACGGAGGATCGCGGCCAGGGCGTCCCGGTACCGATCGATAAGCTGATCGCTTTTGCGGGCCCGCGCGACGTCCAACGCGGCGACGAAGCCGCGGAGCGCGTACCCGGCGGAGGGACGGCCGGTTTCAATCCACAACTGGTAGGCGCGGTCCCCCGCGGCAAGGGCGTCGTCCCACAGGCCGCGCAGCGTCAGCGCGTAGGTCCGCCAGACGACGAGGTGGAGCGCCCATGCCGGCACCTGCCCCGGCTGGAGCAGCGCAAGCCCTGAGGCGGAGATGCGTATGACCTCGTCGAGATCGCCGAGCAGAGACGAGGACCAGGCGACCATGGAATGAGCGTCGATCCGCTCGAGAGGGCTGAGACGCTCTTGCAGCGCCAGGCGCTGGCGGGCGTACTCACGAGCGCGGGTCCAGTCCCCCCGCTGTTGTGCGCATCCCGAGAGTGCATCGAGCGCCGCGCTTCGAAGATCCGCATCGTCGAGCCGTTCTGCAATCTCAAGGCCTCGACGCCCGCTCATCTCCGACTCCGTGATGTCGTCGGGCGTGACATTGCCGAGCCGCCAGAAGGCGTGGAAGCCCCGTGCGATCAGGAAGCGCGCGACCGCTCGGTCGTCCTGCGCCGCCCGGAGTAGGGCGTCCCCCTCCGCGAACAGCCGGGCCATCTCGTCGTCCGGCGGCCGGTTGGCGATAGACCCCTGCGAGCGCATGTATTGGGTGAGCAGCCTCGCGAGCACGCGGAGTTCCCGGTCGGGGGGAGCACCTTGCTCCCGGCAGAGTCGAAGGGCTGTCATGTACGCGGTTGCGCTGTTCCAGCCGAGTTCCTCGGTGCCCAGTCGCTCGTACAGTTCGGGAAGATCGGCGGGGTCGGCGAACTCGATCGCGTTCCGCAGGTGCCGGGCGGCTTCCACCGTGGCTGCGCCCGCGGCCGCGATGGCGGCCGCGCGGGCCAGCCAGTGGGCGGCTTTCTGCCGGGTCCGTCCGACGGCGGCCGACTCCACGCCATGACCGCGCGCGAGAGAGGCCGCCTCCCGGTAATGGTAGGCGATGAGCTCCGCGAGAGCGTCCTCCCGGCTTCGGGCGCGCGCCTCGAGCCAGGCAGCCGCGGCGCCGTGGAGGCCCGCGCGCTCGGACCGAGGCAGCGTCTGGTAGGCGACCTCCCGGATCAGGATGTGGCGGAAGGTCACATCGTCCGCGCCGCCGTGGCGCACGAGATCTTTGGCAAGCAGCGCGTCGATCAACCGGTCGATGTCCGCAGTCAACTCGGGGCCGAGCGCGGCGACGCCGTCCGACCGGAAGGCCCGGCCGAAGACGGCCCCTAGCTGTAGGGTCCGGCGCTCGTCGGGTGGCAGCAAGTCGAGCCGTGCCAGCACCGTCGCCTGGACGGTGTCCGGCAGCGTCGCGAGCGCCAGGTCGACGGCGGCGCCGTCGCCAGAGGGTCCAACCCGGTCGATCAGCGACCGGACGAGCTCCCCGGCGTAGAACGGGTTACCCTCGGCACGGGTGACGATTCTCGCGACGACCTCGGGGGAAGGCGCCGGCAGCAGATACTGGACGAGCCGTCCGACCTCCGTATCGCGCAAGGGCTCGAGGGCGAGCGAGACGTAGTTGCGCCGCCCGCCGCCCCACGCGGGCCGCCGCTCGAGCAGCTCAGGCCGCGTGAGAGCGATCATCATGACGGCGGCTTCCCCCCGCGGTTGCATGACAAACTCGACGAGGTCGAGGAGGCTGTCACTCGACCAGTGCAGGTCCTCGAAGACGAGCACAAGCGGCGCCCGTCGCGATGCAACCTCAACAGTAGTGCGCCACGCGGCCAGTAGGGCGGCGCGGTCGGCGATCTCGGAATCCCCAAAACCGACCGTGGCCGCGAGTAGGTCGCCGGTGCGGTCTGGCTGCGCGCTCCCATGGGCGCGGAGCCAGACGCGGACTGCCTCTCGGATGGCCCCGGGCTCTCCCTCTTCTTCGACGCCGACTAGACGACAGAGGACGGCGCGTAGAGGCCAGTAGGTGAGACGCTGACCGTAGGGCAGACACTGGGCGATGGCTACCGCGGCGCCGGGGGCGACGCGGGGGAGGCGCTCGAGGAACTCTTCCAGCAGCCGGGTTTTCCCGGTGCCCGCCGGGGCGATGAGGCTTACGAGGAAGGGCCGCCGTTCCCCAAATGCCCGGCGAGCGATGAGTTCGAGCTGCGAGAGATCATCGGCCCGGCCGATGAGCGGCGTTTGTGCCGCCACCGCCGCGCTCGATCGATCGAGCAAGAGCGCGGCCCGGATCGGGGCGCGCTTTCCCTTGGCCTCGACGGCGATCCAGGGGCCGAGCGCAAACAAGACCCCGGCCGCATGCGCCGTCCGCTCGCCGCACAGGATGGTCCACGGCTCCGCGGCTTGCTGCAGCCTGGCGGCGACGTTGACTGCGTCGCCGGTGACGAGGAAATCGCCGGCGGACCGGTCGCGTGAGGCGACGACCTCGCCGGTGTTCACGCCGATACGGATGGGAATCTGCTCTCCGAGGTCGGGATCGGCGCGGACGCGGTCGCGGAGCTCGAGCGCCGCGGAGAGCGCCCTGCGCGCGTCGTCTCCGTGGGCGCGGGGCAAACCGAACACGGCCATCACAGCGTCGCCGATGAACTTCTCCAGGCTACCGCCGTGGGCCGCGACGACCTCCTTGGCGATGGCATAGTAGTGTCCCAGCAGTGCGCGGGTGTCCTCGGGATCCATCGACTCGCCCAGCGCCGTCGAGCCGGTCACGTCGGCGAATAGGACTGTCACGATCCGTCGTTCCTCACTCACACCGGCGGTGTTCGTCGTAGCCTGCGGCTACCACCTTCCGGCGGATTCCCGCCACCGCGAA
This sequence comes from bacterium, assembly GCA_035945995.1. Taxonomy (NCBI): domain Bacteria; species bacterium. Next base: position 32,003 of record DASYZR010000044.1, on the reverse strand, counting down.
GACAAACGCCATGCGAGGAGGAATCCTCACGCGCGTCAGCAAACACCCGGACCTGCTGTCAGGTAACGCCTCGACCGTCGGATCCGAACGCAAGGGAGGAGCATCGTGGCCGGCCACGCGGAGCAACTCAAGAAGGTCCCGTTGTTCGAGGGAGTCTCGGACGCCGACCTGCGGCGTATCGCCGACAGCGCGAAGGAGCGGCGGTTCGACGCCGGTACTACGATTGTGTCGGTCGGGGAGCCGGGCCACGGGTTCTACCTGATCATCGATGGACGGGCCGAGGTCAAACGAGGGGACCGCACGATCGCCACCCTCGGTCCGGGCGAATATTTTGGTGAACTGGCCCTGATCCGCGAAACGCCCCGCACCGCGACGGTCGTGGCGAAGGATCCGACGACGTGCCTGGCCCTGACGCGGTGGGACTTCAAGGGGATCGTGGTCTCGAATCCGAGCATCGCGATCCGCCTCTTGGAGACCGTGGCCAATCGTCTTCAGGACGACGACGGTACCCGCTAGCAGGCCCGCGGGCCGAGTGGCCCGCCGACGCTCCTTAGGCCAGGGGTGATCTTTCCGCGTCCCTCAGACGCCGGGCGAGTGCACGCGTGATCTTGCGGACAATCGGCAGATAGTCGTCCATCAGTTGCCAGAACTCCCGGTATCCAACCGCCAGGAGCCGCATCGCCGTGGCTGCCCGCACGTCGGCCGACCGGGGTTCGCCGTCGATGAGACTCATCTCGCCGAACGCGTCGCCCGGGCCCAAATGGATGGTGCGGCCTTGTTTGGTCGTCACCCGCGCCCGCCCGTCCACGATGATGAACAGCTCGCGACCGGCCTCACCCGCCGCCGCGATCTGTTGTCCGGCCGGGACGTCGACCTCCTTCGCCAGCCGGGACACCTGCTCCAGGTCCTTTTGGGAGAGCCCCGCGAACAACGGAAGTTTTTCCAACACCGCGACCTTGGATGAGGCCCGCCGCAACGTCATGCGCGCATCCCCCCTCGGTTCCGGCTGTACATTCATTGCGCCGGCGGCCATTCCTCTCACGCGCGGCAGACGAGAGGGAGGAGCCCGGCCCCCCTAAGTGGGGCCGATGCTACGTGCCGCTGGTCCCCGGCCCCGAGGACGGCGGTCCGCCCGACGGCGTCCTCACCGCGGCCTCCCCCTCGACGATGACGAACATCTCGCCGCCGGTCACACGGTGCGATTCTGTCAACGCACCCCCAGCCGCTGGGCGGCGTCCGGGGCGATCATGAAGAACATCAGGACGGCGAGCAGCAGCGGGGACACGGCGATACCCACCATGGCCACCCGCTCGAACTTGAGGTTCATGTAGTAGGCGCCGATCAGGAGGGCCTTGATCGAGGCGGAGATGAGCAACACGGTGACCCGGACGGCGGCCGGCAGGCTGAAGACGAGCACGGTGCTCGCCTCGATGGCCGTCAGGACGAGGAGGAGGATGAAGGCCATCACATAGCTCCGCGTCACCCCTTCGGGAAGCGGCACGGCGTGCACGCCTGCGGCGTCGTCCGGCGCCCCATGGCCCGCGTGCGGATCGCTCATCGGTCGGCCTCCTATCAAAACGTGTTGGTCAATACGCTTATAACAAATAGATTGACGGCCAGATGAAGACCCAGACGAGGTCGACGAATCCCCAGTAGAGTCCCGCGATCTCCAGGCCGTCTTCGGAGGACCCGCCCTTGGCGATTTTCACCGCCATCGCCCAGAGGTAGATGACGCCGCCCAGGACGTGCAGGCCGTGCAGGCCCGTAATGGTAAAGAAGGTGAAGCTGAACGAAGCCACGCCCCAGGGGTTGCCGGCGAGCCCGGCGCCGTCGGCGATGAGGTGCGACCACTCGAAGGCCTGGAGGCCGACGAAGACCGCGCCCGCGATCACGGTCGCCGTGAGGAACCGCACCGCCGGAGGACGCTGCCGGCGGCGCATCATGAAGACCGACAGGGCCATCGTGGTGCTGCTGAAGATCAGGATGGCGGTCATGCCGGCGACGAGCCGGATGTTGAAGATCTCCGCCCGATGGGGCCAGGCCGGCGCGCTGAAGCGGGCCGCCCAGAGCGCGACGAGGAGGCCCGCGAACGTCATCGCGTCCGAGGCCAGAAACAGCCACATCATCAGCTTGCCCCAGCTGACGTCCCACGGCGACCGTCCGCCGCCCCAGCGCGCCGCCAGGGCGCCCGGTTCCTTCCGGGTCTCAGTTGCCGCCATCCCCGCCTCCCGCTGCCGCCGTCACGCGATAAAGAGCAGGGCGAAGAGATAGAGCCACAGCAGGTCCATGAAGTGCCAGTAGAGCGCGAAGACGTTCACCCCCGCGTACGAGGCCACGCCGTACCGGCCGGCGTACGCCTTCCACAAGATGATCCCGAGTGCTCCCAGTCCCCCGAGCAGGTGCGCGCCGTGGGCACCGGTCAACATGTAGAAGAAGGCGCTGTGCGGATTGCTCGAGATGTAGGCGCCCTGCGCCGCGAGCGAGCGCCACGCGATGAGCTGGCCGGCGAGAAAGGCGCCGCCAAGCCCGGCCGTGACCGAGAGCCCGCGCTGCAGACCCCGGATATCGCCGGCCGCGATCCGGCGGCGCGCCCACTCGAGCGTGCCGCTGCTGGCGAGGAGGATCGCCGTCGTCAGCCAGAGGATCGGCGGCATGCCGATAGTCCCCCATCCGGGCTCCTGCCGCCGCGCGAGATAGGCCGTCGTGAAGGCGATAAAGAGCATGGCCACGGCGGCCAGGGCGGCGGCCACGCCGATCACCGCGGTGCTGACCGCGGGCCCGGCGGCAGCCGGCTCCGCGCCGCGGCCGGCCGGGCCGAGGCCCCGGCGAACGCCGGCCGTTCCGCGTCCGGCCGATGCCGGGCGCGTCCTCAGGGCCTGCGTCGTCATCGCGTCCACCTACTCCCCGCCGCCGTCCCCCGCAGGGGACGCGCCGCCCGCCGGCACCGGGTCCGCCTGCCACATCGGGCTGTAGTCCGCCGGCGCGTCCGGCACCGAGTAATCATACGGCCAGCGGTAGACGACCGGCAGGGACGGCCCCCAGTTGCCGTGCGGCGGCGGCGACGGCGCCGCCCATTCGAGCGAGTTGGCGTGCCACGGATTCTGCTCCGCGACCGGCCCATGGAGCAGGCTCTTGAAGAAGTTGTAGATGAAGACGACCTGCGCCGCCCCCAGCATGAACGCGCTCAGGGAGATGAAGATGTCGATCGGCCCCGCGCGGTCGAGGAACGGGTAGGCCGCGGTGCTGTAGAGCCGGCGGCTGTTCCCCATGAACCCGAGGAAGTGCATCGGGAAGAACGTCATGTAGATGCCGAGGAACGTGAACACGAAGTGGATTTTGCCGAGCCGCTCGTCCATCATCCGGCCGAACAGCTTGGGAAACCAATAGTAGGTGCCGGCGAAGATCGAGAACAGCGCGGCCGCGGCCATGACGAAATGGAAGTGCGCGATCACGAAGTACGTGTCGTGCAGGTAGATGTCGACCGGCGCGGTCGCGAGGAAGATCCCGCTGAGGCCGCCGGTGACGAACAGCGACACGAACGCGATCGCAAACAGCATCGCGGACGTGAAGTGCAGCCGGCCTTGCCACAGCGTCGTGCACCAGTTGAACGTCTTGATCGCGGACGGTACCGCGATCGCGATCGTCGATCCGATGAAGGCCGCGCCGAGCAGCGGCGACATGCCGCTCACGAACATGTGGTGGCCCCACACGAGAAAGCTCAGAAATCCGATCGCCGAGAGCGACAGCACCATCGCCTTGTAGCCGAAGATCGGCTTGCGCGAGAAGGTCGAGATGACGTCGGAGACGATGCCCATCGGCGTGAGGATCAGGATGTAGACCTCCGGATGGCCGAAGAACCAGAACAGGTGCTGCCACAACAGCGCGTCCCCGTTCTTGCCGCCGAGCACCTGTCCCGCGACCAGCAGGTTCGGCGGGACGAAGAAGCTCGTGCCGGCCGTGCGGTCGAGGATGAGCATCACGATGGCCGCGGTCAGCACCGGAAACGACAAGAGCGCCAGGATCGCGGTGATGAAGATGCCCCACAGCGTGAGCGGGATCCGGCCCATCGACAACCCGCGCGCCCGCATGTTGATGATCGTGGTCAGGAAGTTGAGCGAGCCGAACAACGACGAGAACAGCACGAACAGAATCGAGATGGCCCACAGCGTCTGGCCGAGCCCGGACCCCGGCGAGAACTTGGAGACCGCCGACAGCGGCGCGTACGACGTCCAGCCGTCGCCGGCGGGGCCGCCGGGGACGAAAAAGGACGAGAGCAGCACGAGCACGCCGGGCACCAGCGTCCAGAACGACACCATGTTGAGAAACGGGAAGGCCATGTCCCGGGCGCCGATCATGAGCGGGATCAGGAAGTTGCCGAACGCTCCGGTCAGAATGGACGTCAGGAAGAAGAAAATCATGATGGTGCCGTGCATCGTCGCCGCGGCCAGGTACTGGCCGGGATCCAGGGTGCCCTGCTCGGGCCACCCGAGATGCCGCCGCATCAGCATCGCGAGCGCGCCGCCGATGAGCGCCATGAACAGCGTCGTGAAGTAGTATTGCTTGCCGATCATCTTGTGGTCGAGGCTGAAGATGTAATGGCGGACGAAGCTCTCGGCGTGGGCCTCGTGGGCGGCAGCCCCTTCGTGCACCGCAAGCGCATCCATCAGGCGCGACTCCTTGACATCAAGTTGATTCGCTGCGTTGGACCCCGGCGCAGAGCGCGGGACGGCACTAGTGTGTGCCCTGTGTCGCCAGCCAGGCGTCGAACGCGGCCTGGGTGGGTTCCACCACGATGTTACCACGCATCGTATAGTGGCCGACGCCGCAGAGCTGCGCGCACGCGATCTGGAACGTGCCGGTGCGGTCCGGCGTAAACCACACCGACTCCGTCCGGCCGGGCACCGCGTCCTGCTTCACGCGGAAGTTCGGCAGGAAGAAGCTGTGGATCACGTCGAGGGAATGGATGACGACGCGCACCGGGCGATTGTTCACCACGTGCAGGTCGTTCGTGAGGACGAGGTTCGTCTTGCTGTCCGCGTCGCCCGGATCGAGGCCGAGCGGGTTCCCGGCGCTGATGAACTTCGGATCCGTGCGCGCCAGCTTGCCGTCCGGGCCCGGGTACCGGACGTACCAGAGGAACTGCCGGGCCGTCACTTCCACCACCTGCGCGTTGGCGGGCGGGGCGCTGTACACGTGCGCCCAGACGATCTCCGCGAAGATGGCCAGGACGATGAGCCCCGCCGCGGGGACGAGCGTCCACGTGAGCTCCGCGCCGAGGTGCTCGTGCCAGTGCGCGGCGGGCCGGCGGCCGTGCGCCGCGTACCGGATCAGCGCGATCGCGACGAAGAGGTGCACGGCGATGAACGCAATGCCGGTGGCGACGAGAATGGCGTCGAACATCTCGTCGGCGAAGAGGCCCTGTCGCGACGCGAGCGGCTGCAGCCACCAGATGTGCGCCGCGACGATGAACGAGACGACGCCCGCGGCGAGGATGAACAGAATCAACGCACCCATCCACCGCCCCGCGGACCGCTCGTCGCGCGGCACGGTTACCCCTGGTTCCATCTGCGACGATCCTCCGGGGAACTCATCGACTCGTACGTGCCACGGGTCGGAGCGCTTCGGCCCGGGCGGTGCGCTTCCCTACCTGGGACGATCCGCGCAAGCGCGCCGTTCACTTGACGGCGAGACTGGGTTTGGCGCCCTGCGTCACGTTGAACGTGCCGTACATACCGAGCAGCGCGTGTCCGGGATACCCGCAGACGAAGAGGTAGTGCCCGGCCTTGGACGCGGTGAACCGGACGTCGTCGGTCTTGCCCGGCGGGGTGCCCTGCGTCGGATTCGGCGTCTCGGCACCCTTAAACGCGGGCTGCGGTTCCGCCTGCGCCGGGAGGACCGGGGCCTGGGCGGTGCCCTTGAGGGCGATCACCTGCAAACTGTGCGGCAGGGCGGCCTTCTTGTCGGTCGTGAACTTGATGTGGACGGCCGTCCCCGGCGCCACGGTGATCGTGAGCCGGCCCTTGGCCGTGCCGTTGTAGTTTTGGCCGCCGTTGGCGGCCGTCTGATTGGCCACGATCGTAAACGTCGCCTCGGCGGCGGCGTGCACCCGAGGGAGGGCCACCGCGGCGAGCAGCGTGGCGAGGGCGGCGAACGGCAGAATACGGACAAGCGTACGACGGTTCATTCCTACCTCCCAATGACCCAACAGACGAGGCGTCGGACGCAGGGCCGCCCCGGGTTGTCACGGGGATCCGGCCGAAAGCGGTAGACTCATCGCCGCGGGGACGGTATGGTGTTGCGCGACCTCCATTATAGTAAGAAGCGGCGGGGGAGACGTCAAACGTACGTTCGCGGAAAGGCACGATCCAAGTATGGCGTGGGGGCGTGATCCAATTGTGATCCCCAAATGAACAAACGGCGCATATTTTGCGTGCTTTCACGGAGGAGAAGTCGCGCGGATGGCGGAATCATGCGAAACTCGGCCGACAGCCGTCGCCGCATCGGGGCGGCGGAACCGGCGGCCGAATAGGGGAGGGGGCATTTATGGTAGGTACGTGGCGTCATCGTGTGCTCGGGTTGGTTGTTGCGGCCGTCCTGGTCGTGACCACGGCCATGCTCGGCGGCCTGCCGCGCACGCAGGCCCAGGCCAAGACACTCTATGTCGGCATCACCCTGCCGTTGACCGGCGCGGACGCGGAGGACGCGGAGCTGATCAAGGACGGGGCGATGATCGCGATCGACGACGCGAACTCGAAGGGCGGCGTCGCCGGCTACAAGATCGAAGCGATCGTGCTCGACTCGGGCACCGCCACCGCCGGCCAATATGATCCGGCGCAGGCGGCGACCAACACCCGCAAGCTCGTCGCCAACGTGGGCGTCGTGGCCAACATCGGGCCCCAGATGAGCGGCGAAGGCAAGGCGATGTCCGCGATCCTGAGCCAAGCCGACCTCGCGACGATCACGCCGAGTTCGACAAACCCGGACATCACGGACCCGAAGTTCGCGTCTCAGTACCGGCCGAAGGGCAAGGCGGTCTACTTCCGGACCGTGACCACGGACGCGTACCAGGGGCCGAACATGGCCAACTACTACGCCGAGACCCTCCACGTGAAGACCGTGTACGTGCTCGACGATTCGGGCGCCTACGGCGTGGGCATCGCCGACTCATTCCAGAAGCAGGCGGCGGCGAAGGGCATCAAAGTGATCGGCCGCGACCAGCTGAACCCCAAGGAAGCCGACTACACGACCGTGCTGACCAAGATCAAGGGCATGAATCCCGACGCCATCTACTACGGCGGCGTCGACCAGGCCGGCGCGAAGCTGGCGAAGCAGGCCTACGACGTCGTCCCCAAGATGCTCAAGGGCGGCGGTGACGGGATGTACAGCGGGGCGCTCCTGAAGGGCGCCGGATTCCCGGCGGTGCAGGGTTGGTATGCGACAATCGCCGGCCCGCACCTCACCGAAAACCCCGCGGCGCAGCCGTGGGTCAAGAAGTTCGCGGCGAAGTACGGGAAGCAGCCGAGTGACTACTCGATCACGGCGTACGATGCCGCGCTCGTCGTTCTCGACGCGATCAAGCGCGTGGCCGCGACCGGCAAGACCCCCGACCGGAGCAACGTTCGCGACGCGATTCAGGCGACGAACCTGAAGACGCTGCAGGGCACGATCTCGTTCGACCAGAACGGCGACATCAACAGCCGCGTGGTCAGCGTGTTCCAGATCCTGCGCAATGCGAAATTCCCGGACGATGACATCCTGCATCAGTTCAAGTACATCGGGGTCGCGCCGCAGACCTAGCGCGCGAAGCGAGCGCCAACACGTGACGGGAGCGGGCCGCCCGGGTGGCCCGCTCCCCACGTTGCGGCCTCCCGCGGGGGGAGCGTAGCGGATGACGTACCACGACGTGCTGGTGCAACAAGTCATCAACGGGCTCAGTCTCGGCGCAATGTACTCGCTGCTCGCCCTCGGCTTCACGATGGTCTACGGCATCATCGAACTCATCAACTTCGCCCACTTCAACATCTTCATGATCGGATCGTTCATCGCCGCGATCGCGCTGCACGCCGTGGGGGTGGACGGGCAGTCCCGGGTCCTCTACGGGGTGCCGCTCATCGCGGCGCTCGCGCTGGCGTTCGCGTCGACGATGCTGTTCTGTGGGGGCCTCGGCGTGGTGATCGAGCGCGTTGGGCTGCGGCCGATGCGGCACGCGAAGGGCACCGCCGCGATGATCACCACGATCGGCATCTCCTACATCCTCTTCAACGTCGTGCTGCTCAGGACTGGCGCCTCGACGCTCAACTACCCCAATCCGGTGCCCGCCCTCGGCTGGGACATCGGCGGAGCGGTCGTGCGGCTGCGGGAAATCCTGCTTTGGAGCGTCGCGCTGATCCTGATGGGGGGCCTGCACGTCTTCGTGCGCCGCACCAAGATCGGAAAGGCCATGCGGGCGACGGCCCAGGATGCGGAAGCCGCGCGGATGATGGGGATCGACGTCGATCGGGTGGTCATGCTGACGTTCTTCATCGGCTCGGCGCTGGCCGGTGCGGCCGGGCTGATCTTCGGCCTGTACTACAATTTCACGAGCTTTATCATCGGCTACACGGCCGGCCTCCGGGCGTTCACCGCGGCGGTGCTCGGCGGCATCGGCAATGTCGTGGGTGCGATGATCGGCGGCCTCGTGATCGGACTCATCGAAGCGCTCGGGGGCCAGTTGCTGGCGGTGCGCTGGACCGACGTGATCATCTTCTCGATCCTGATCCTCGTGCTGGTGCTCCGCCCCACCGGGCTCCTCGGGATTTCGACGCCGTCGAAGTCGTGAGGCGGCCACGTGGCTGAACTCTCGCCCACGCCGGCCCTCGAGAGCGAGCAGGTGGTCCCGCCGCCGGCCCGGCCGGCGACGTGGCGCGCCTTCGCGGCGCCGTTTGTGCGGCCGTTCGGGCGGATTCCCGTGGCGACGCGGACGCGCCTCGCAGCACTCCTGTTCTTTGCCGCGGCCCTCCTGTTCCCGGTGGTGCACTCGAACGGCGGCGACGTGGACGCCGCGGCGAACGCCCTCTCGTTCGCGGCGCTCGCGCTCGGCCTCAACATCGTCGTCGGCTTCGCCGGCCTGCTCGATCTGGGGTACGCGGCGTTTTTCGCGATCGGCGCGTACAGCTACGGCATCCTAGCTTCGGGGCAGGTGCACCCGTTGTGGACGCCGGCGTGGCAGCCGCTCGAGTGGCTGGGGCTCGTGAGCCGGTTCCATTTCACCGGCGTGCCGGACGTCGTGCAGTTCCAGTTCTCGTTCTGGCTGATGCTGCCGGGCGCGGCGATCGTGGCCGCGTTTTTCGGCATCCTGTTCGGCGCCCCGACGCTGCGGCTGAAGGGCGACTACCTCGCGATCGTCACCCTGGGGTTCGGTGAGATCGTCCCGATTGTTGTGCGCAACGCGCAGGGTCTCACGAACGGGGCCATGGGCCTGAACGGAGTGCTCGCGCCGACGGCGTTCCGGTACAATTTCAGCGTCAACGCGACCCCGTACTACTACGTCGGGGTCGCGATCATCGCCCTGCTGATTTTTGTGAGTTACCGGCTCAAGGACTCCCGCATCGGCCGCGCCTGGATGGCCATCCGGGAGGACGAGATCGCGGCCGGCGCGATGGGCGTGAACCGGACGCGGCTCAAGTTGCTGGCCTTTGCGATCGGCGCGGGGTTCGGCGGGATGACCGGCACCCTGTACATCGCCAAGCTCCAGACGGCGACCCCGGATATGTTCATGTTCCCGGTCTCCGTGATGATCCTCGTGATGATCGTGCTCGGCGGCATGGGCAGCGTGCCCGGCGTGGTCGTGGGCGCGCTGCTGCTCCAGTTGCTGCAATCGTGGTTCCTCCAGGACCTCACGCAGTGGCTTCATGCGCTGGGCCGGTTGACCGGAATCGTGTTCCTCCAGCAGATCGAACTGGCCCAAACGATCGAGCTGATCTTCGGGATCATCCTCGTGCTGATGATGCTGTACCGGCGGCAGGGATTGATCCCCGCGTCCCGGGCCACCGCGGCGCTCTCGATGGAAGAGCAGGCCGCCTCACCGACGCGCGGCGGCATCGGCGTGTCGCTGAGCCGCCTCGCGCAGGCCGACCTGCCGACGGGCACGCCGCTCCTCGAGACGCGCGGGCTCACCAAGCGATTCGGCGGTATTACCGCGGTCCGCACCGTCGACCTCGTCATCCCGCAGCACTCGGTCGTCGGCCTCATCGGCCCGAACGGCTCCGGGAAGACGACGCTCTTCAACCTCGTGACCGGGCTCGACGCGCCCGACGCCGGCCGCATCTTGTTGAAGGGCCGGGACATCACCCGGCTGCCGGCGCACGCGATCGTCGAGCGGGGCATCGCGCGGACATTTCAGGCGCTGCGGCTCTTCCCCGATATGACCGTGCTCGACAACGTCCTGGTCGGGATGCACGTGCGGACGCGGGCGAACGCCGTCGGCGCGGTGTTGCGGCCGCCCGCGGTCCGCGCGGAGGAGCGCGACGCTCTGGAGTGGGTGATGGAGGTGCTGCGGATCTTTGGCAACCGGCTCGTGCCGCGCGCGAACCATCTCGCCAGCAGCCTCTCCTACGCCAACCGGCGCCGGCTCGAGATCGCGCGCGCCATCGCCTCCCGGCCCGCGCTGCTGCTGTTGGACGAACCCACGGCCGGCATGAACCCCGCCGAGACGCTGGAGCTGGCCGACCAGATCCGCAGCCTCAAGGATATGGGGCTGACGGTGCTGCTCATCGAGCACAAGTTGAACGTCGTCAACACCATCGCCGACAAGGTCGCCGTGCTGGACTACGGCGAGAAGATCGCCGAAGGCACCGCGGAGGAGGTCCACCGGAACGAGGATGTCATCCGCGCCTATCTCGGACGGACGGCGGCTGCTCGAGTTTAAGGACGTCGACACCTACTACGGCGAGCTGCACGTCCTCAAGGGCGTGAATTACGAAATCGGCGCCGGGGAGATCGTGTGCCTGCTCGGCGGAAACGCGTCGGGCAAGTCCACGACGATGAAGACCGTGCTCGGCCTCGTCCGGCCGGCGCGCGGCACGGTGTTGTACCGTGGGGAGTCGATCGGGAGGATGTCGACCGCCGAGCGCGTCCGGCGCGGCATCGCACCCGTGCCCGAGGCCCGGCGGCTCTTTCCGCGGATGACGGTCTACGAAAATCTCGAGATGGGAGCGTTCACCCGCACGGATTCCTCCGGCATCGCGGAGGACCTCGAACGCGTGTACGCGCTCTTCCCCCGGGTGAAAGAGCGCCGCACCCAGCTGGCCGGGACGCTCTCGGGCGGCGAGCAGCAGATGGTGGCGATCGGCCGCGCGTTGATGGCCCGGCCGCAGCTGCTGTGCATGGACGAGCCGTCGATGGGCCTGTCGCCCGCGTTCGTGGAGCAGGTTTTCGACATCATCCAGACGATCAACCGGCAGGGGACGTCGATCTTCGTAGTCGAGCAGAACGCCAACATGGCGCTCAGCATCGCCCACCGCGGCTACGTGCTGCAGACCGGCCGCGTGGTGCTCTCGGGGACCGCGAAGAGCCTGCGCGAAAACGAAATGATCCGGCAGGCCTACCTCGGCGAGATCACGACGGCATAGACGGACCCCCGGGTTCCCACACGCGCGCCTCAAGGCGAAGCCGTTCGAGTTCGGCGGCGCCGCCGGCCAGCAGGTACTCGCCGTCCGTCCCGCTCATGCCGCTCTTTTATCGTCCGGCGGGGGGCCCTCCATGAGAGGACCCGCGCTCCGGCGCGGAGAATTATAGGGGAAACTGAAAGGACGGGGCGGGCCTTATCTGTTTTCACGATAGGGCCTTTTTCGCGGGTGCGCGGGCATGGCCGGACGGTCGAGAGAGGCTACAGACGAGATCCGCCGGCGCATCGGGATTCTCGACGTCGTCTCGGCGCACGTCACCCTGAAGCGATCCGGACGCCGGTACACGGGCCTTTGCCCATTTCACTCGGAAAAGACGCCGTCGTTCACCGTTAACCCGGAGCTGGGCTTTTTCTACTGTTTCGGGTGCCACGCCGGCGGCGACGTGTTCGACTTCGTCATGCGCCTCGAGGGCGTGCCGTTCCCCGTCGCGCTGACGGAGCTTGCCGGCCGGGCCGGCGTGCCCCTCCCGCAGACGCCGGAGGATGAGCGTCTCGGCGGAGAGCGCGAGCGGCTGCTCCGGGTGGTCGCGGAGGCTGCGGCGTTCTTTCGTTCGCAGCTCGCCGGCCCGGACGGCCTCACCGCACGGCGGTATCTCGCGGACCGCGGCGTCGACGCGGCGGCGGCGGAGACGTTCCGGCTCGGATACGCCCCCGCCGGGTGGGACGGTCTCCTTCGCGCGCTGAGGGGGCGCGGGTTTGACGCGGCCGCGGCCGAGCAGGCCGGACTGGCGGTGGCCCGCTCGGGAGCAGGCGGGACAGGCCACTACGACGCGCTGCGGCACCGGCTGATTTTTCCGATCCACGACCTGCAGGGGCGGCCGGTGGCGTTCGGCGGCCGCGCGCTCGACGAGGCGACGCCGAAGTACCTGAACACGCGGGAGACGGCGCTGTTTGTGAAGGGCCGCACCCTGTATGCGCTGGATGCGGCCCGCGCCGCGATCCGGGCAGCCGGCGAGGCCGTGGTCGTCGAAGGGTACATGGACGCGCTGACCTGCCACCAATTCGGCATCACGAACGCGGTGGCATCGCTCGGCACGGCGCTCACCCAGGATCAGGCGCTCCTCCTCAAGCGGTTCGCCGCCCGGGCGGTGCTGGTCTACGACGCGGATGCCTCGGGCATGGACGCCGCGGAGCGGGGGCTCGGCATCTTCGAGCAGGTCGAACTGCCGGTGCGGGTGGCCGTGCTGCCGGGCCGGGCCGACCCGGACGAGTTGCTCCGGGCACGAGGCGCCGAGGCTTTCCGACGGACGCTGGCGGAGGCGCAGTCGGTGTTCGACTACCGGTTTGCCATGGCCGCCTCACGGCACGACGGCAGCACGGTCGAAGGAAAGGTGGGAATTGTTGACGAAGTGAGTCAGTTAATCATTATAGCACCGAATCCGGTCCGACAGTCGGAGTATGTCCGGCAGCTGGCGGAGCGCTTGGCCGTTCGCGAAGACGCCGTCAGAGGACAAATCCGCCGTCTGGCGAAGGGCCGGGAGGAATCCCGCACGCCCGCCGCGGCGGGGCAGGCGGGACGGGCGGTCCTTGGCTCTCAGGCGCCTCCGGAGGCGGAAGGGCGGGTTGGAGCGGAAACCCTCCTGCTCCATCTTCTTGTGGCGGACGCCTCGGTGAGGGTGGGAATCCGCGGCTTGCTCGACGCGCGCACATTCCGCGAACCGGCTCGTCACGCACTGGCAGAGGCGCTCCTGGACCCGGAGGCGGAGGGCATCGACCCGGGCCGGCTTCGCGAGCGGCTGCGGGACGAGGCCGCCATTTCGCTGCTGAGCCGGTTCCTGATCGAGGAGCCGCCGGTACGCGGGGATGCGCGGCGCATCGCGGAAGGGTGCGTGCGGACGCTCCGCCTGGCCGACCTTGAAGAGCGGATCGACCGGCTCGTCGAGGCACACGCCGAGGCGGTGCGCGGCCGGGACGACGGCCGCCGCGACAGGCTGGCCGTGGAACTACTCGAAGCAGGCAGGGAAAAGGAACGGATCAGGGAGTTGAAGGTCAGTGTCTAAACCGCGTCGCGCACATGTGACCGCCGAATCGGAAGCCGCGTCGACGAAGCGCCGGCTGGAGGCCGAACGGGCCCTCGCCACGCTTCCGGCCGAACTGCGCCAACTCGTCGAGCAGGGACGGCGCCGAGGGTACGTCACCTACGAAGAGATCCAGGAAGCCGTGCCGCAGGTCGAGCACACGCTCGACGAGTACGACCGCATCTACGGGATGCTCGGCGATCTCGACATCAAGGTCGTCGACGACCCCAAGGAGGCGGAAAAGAAAGAGGAAGAGGAAGAGGCGGAACCGGTCGAGCTCGAGCCGCTCGAAGGGGTCAGCATCGACGACCCCGTCCGGATGTACCTCAAGGAAATCGGCAAGGTGGCGCTGCTGTCCTCCGCCGACGAGGTCAAGCTGGCCAAGCGGATGGAGCGCGGCGACGAGGACGCCAAGCGGCGCCTGATCGAGGCGAACCTGCGCCTCGTCGTCAGCATCGCGAAGAAGTACGTCGGCCGCGGGATGCTGTTCCTGGATCTCATCCAGGAGGGCAACCTCGGCCTGATCCGCGCCGTGGAGAAATTCGACTGGCGCAAGGGCTACAAGTTCAGCACGTACGCGACGTGGTGGATCCGGCAGGCGATCACGCGGGCGCTCGCGGACCAGGCGCGCACGATCCGCATCCCGGTCCACATGGTCGAGACCATCAACAAGCTGATCCGGATCTCCCGGCAGCTCTTGCAGGAGCTCGGCCGCGAGCCGACCCCGGAAGAGATCGGTCAGGTCATGAAAATGCCGACCGAGCGCGTCCGGGAGATCATCAAGATCGCGCAGGAGCCGATCTCGCTCGAGACGCCGATCGGCGAGGAGGAGGACAGTCATCTCGGCGACTTCATCGAGGATCAAGATGCGCTGGCCCCGGCCGAGGCGGCGTCGTTCACGATGCTCAAGGAGCAGCTGGAGGGCGTGCTGGACACGCTGACGCCCCGCGAGCGGAAGGTGCTCAAGCTGCGCTTCGGCCTCGACGACGGGCGCCCGCGGACGCTCGAGGAAGTGGGCCGCGAGTTCGGCGTCACCCGGGAGCGAATCCGGCAGATCGAGGCGAAGGCGCTCCGGAAACTGCGGCATCCGAGCCGGAGCAAGCGGCTCAAAGACTTCATCGAGTGACCTGCCTGTCCCGGCAGGCAGGCGCCCGGCCCAGACCGCTCAGTACTCCCGCACGGTTACCGCCGGCCGGCCAAGATCGCGAGCATTGACGCCGTCGATCTTCGCATCGATTTTGCGGTCGAGGTCGCCCAGACGGACCTCAATCGCGCCGAGGCGCTTGTCCACCTGCTCGTAGACTCCTTCGAGGTGGGCAATCCGCACTTCGAGAACCCGTAGCTTTCCGTGAATCTACTCGATCGAAATCGACGACGCCGCCACGCGGCCGTCCGGACCGGCGGTCCCGCGCACGGTCACCTGCTGGCCGGCTTTGAGATCGGCGATCGTGGCCGGCTCGACGCGGTGGATCGGCGTATTGGGCGGGACGATGATCCTCGCCGTCTTGCCCTGGTAGGTCATGGTGATGGTGCGGCCGGACGCGGAGGTCACCACGCTCGTCACGTCGGCGTTCGTCATGACGTCACCGGACGCCATCGGAAACTGGCCGCTGCGTGCCACGGCGCGGAACGCGTCCAGGATGTTGATCGACACCGCGGTCAGCCTGCCGTCGGCCGTCCTGTTCGCCGCCACGCCGAGGAAGCTGCCGGTCTTGACGTCGGCCAACGTCGCCGGAACCCGCCGCGTGACACGCGTCTCGTCGGTGATCGCGACGGCGGTCGTGCCCGTCGTGGTCGTCACGTCGGCCGCAGTGGCGGTGATCGAGGCGAGCGTCCCCTGCACGGTCGTCGTCGGGGCGCCGGCCGCGAGCGCGGCGCCGGCGGCCAGCGCGACCGCGAGAACGGCCGCGCTGGGGCCGAGCCGATGTAATGTCATGTCCGTTCCTCCTGTGTGCGCGCGTCGCCGGAGTGTGATCTCACTTTTGGGAACACGCGCCCTGCTTCCTTCCCGCGGATCACAAATGTTACGAGCGTTTTACGCGCCGCAGGACCTCGCACCACCGCGAGCCGAAGATGGCGAGGTCCCGTCTGCGGTCACACGCCGCTTCGTGCGCGGGCGCTCGACGACACGGAAGGAGTGATCACCCCTTGGCCGGCCGCCGCTTCCAATCAGACGCCCTCACCGCCCTTGGGGCGAGGATCTTCGCCGCGCTGGGTGCGCCGGACGATATCGCGCAGCTCGTCGCGGCGTCGCTGATCGATGCCAATCTGACCGGCCACGACTCGCACGGTGCCTTACGGATTCCGCAGTACGCGCAGCGGATTCGCGACGGCTTGGTCCGGCCCGCGGCCAGGCCGCGCGTCATCGGCGGCCGGCGGGCGACCGGTACTGTCAGCGGGGAGTGGGGGTTTGGGCAGCTCGCCGGCCGGCTGGCCACGGACGAAGCGGTGCGCCGGGCGCGGGAGTTCGGCGTGGGGGCCGTCGGCGCGGTCCGGTGCAATCACCTCGGCCGGATGGGCGAGTACATGGAACGTGCCTCCGAACAGGGATATGTCGCGCTGGTATGGGTCGGCGGTTTGGGCCAGCGCGCCGCCGTGCCCCACGGCGGCATCCGCCCGACGCTGGGCACGAACCCGATCGCCGTCGGGTTCCCCGTCGAGGGCGATCATCCGGTCGTGGTCGATTTTGCGACGACCGCCGTGGCCGCAGGCAAGCTCATGGTGGCCCGGGCGGCCCACAAGCCGCTGCCGCCGGGGTCCATCGTGGATCGCGACGGACGGCCGTCGATCGATGTCGAGGACTACTACGCCGGCGGCGCGCTGCTGCCGGCCGCGGCCCACAAAGGGTTCGGCCTCTCGGTCGCCGCGGAGTTGCTCGGTCAGGCGCTCACGGGGGCGGACGCGACGCGGGACGCGCCCGGGGGCGAGCCGGTGCACAACAACTCCGGTGCTCTGTTTCTCGCGATCGATCCCGCGGCGATGCGGCCGGCGGAGGACGCGAAGACGCAGGCGCGCCGGATCGTGGACCGCATCCGCGCAGTCCCGCCGGCGCCCGGGATCGACCGGGTGCGCACGCCGGGCCAGCCGGAGGCGGAAGCTCGGCGCGAGCGGTCGGCGGCCGGGATCGAGGTGCCCGAGGACACGTGGCGCGCGATCGCCGAGTGTGCACGCGCCGCGGGCATTGCGGACGAGGATCTACCGTCCCCGATCGCCACGCCAGCGTAGCGACCCGAGGCGCCGCGCCGTCATGCCGTCTCCTTACCCGGCTGGAGGTGCCGGCGGAGGAACTCCGCCGTCCGGCGGTGGGCGTCGAGTTCGTTCTCCCGGCGCCGGAAGCCGTGGCCCTCGTCGGCATAGATCCGAAGATCGGCGTCGCCGCCGGCCGCCCGTACCGCGCGCACGATCTGCTCCGCTTCCTCCGCCGGGCAGCGCACGTCGTTCGCGCCCGCCAGCACCAGGAGCGGTACCTGGATGCGGTCGGCAAAGAAGATCGGCGAGCGGTCCCGCCACAGGTCCGCCTGCTCGACCGGATCGCCCATCCTCGCCCGATCGGAATCCCGCAGCGTCTGATCCTCGTGCTCGTATTCGGTGAACCAGTTCGCAAACGGCACGATCGCGACGCCGGCGGCCCAGCGCTCGGGATACTTGGCGAGCGCCATCAAGGTGAGGTAGCCGCCGTAGGAGCCGCCCATGACGGCGATGCGCCGCGGGTCCACGTAGCCGGAGGCCGCCAGCACGTCCGCGGCGGCGGTAACGTCGCGCAGGTCCCCGCCGCCCATATCCAGCATGTTGGCTTCTTCGAAGGCGCGGCCGAAGCCGGTGGATCCACGGTAGTTCGGCGCGATGACCGCGAAGCCGTGCGACACGAGGTACTGCACGAGCGGCGTCCAGCCGTTCATGTGTTGAGCGGCCGGCCCGCCGTGCGGGTACACGATTCCCGGCGCCGATCGATCGGGCCGCGCACCGGGCGGCAGGTTCACAAACGCCGCAATCGGCGTCCCGTCGAACGACGGGTACGTCACGAGACTCGGGCGGACGAAGTCCTCGTCGTCGAGGCCGCCCACCAGTGACCGGCTGAGCCGCACGAGCGTCCCGTCGGCGCAGCCGTAGACCCACAGTTCGAACGGGGAGGCGGCCGTGCTGTGGAGCAGGGCGATCGAGCGCCCGTCGGGTGAGAAAATCGCCTCCGCCACGACGCCGGCCGGCAGAGGGATCGTCCGGGCCTCGCCGTCCGGCGCTCGGAGGACGGCTATGTGGGTCCCCCCCTCGTTCCGCGCGCAGACATACCGATCGTCCACCGGTGAGGTGTCGAGCAGCTCGACGTCCCAGTCGCCCTGATCGAGCCACGTGAGGACCGCGGTGTCGACGTCGAGGCGGGCCACGCCGTAGGTGCCCGGCGGCGTAGCGTTGGACGACACGAGGAGCGCGTGGCCGTCGTGGGTCCACCCGAGCGCCTGGTGATCGGCCGCGGGGTCGATGGCGAGCAGCGTCCGCTCTTCGCCGGCGGCGAGGTCGAGGACGCCCACGCCGCCGTGGGCGTAATCCCAGGTGCGGGTGAGGGCGAGCCGGCGTCCGTCCGGACTCCACCGCACGGTCGTACACTGGCCGCGCTCGTGGCCGGCGAGGCGTTCGACGGTCGCGGCGGCGATATCGAGCCGAAATACGTCGTATTGGCCCGGGCCCGCCCGCTCGGCGGCGAAGGTCAGCGACCGTCCATCGGGCGACCACCGCACGCTGCGGTAGCCGACGCCCGCCGTCGTAGTCAAGGCCCGCGGCCGGCCCCGCGGGAGCGGCTGGAGGATCAGGTTCGGCTTCTCGTTGCCGGCCCGATCTTGCGAGAAGAGGAGCCACCGGCCGTCCGGGGACGGACGGCCGAGCGCCGTGCGCTCGTCGGACACGGTCAACTGGACCGGCCACCCGCCGTCCCGCGGCACCTGCCAGATGTTGAATCGTCCGGTGACGTTGGTTTCGAAGAAGAGATGCCGGCCGTCGGCGGACCACTCGACCGCGCTGATCCGGCGTGCGAAAAACAACGTCTCAAGATCGAGGGGCCCGGACCGGGGCGGCGGGACCGTCGGCGGTCCGCCGGGCAGCCGGACGGCGGGAGTCGGGATCACAGGGCCGACTTCTTGCCCGGCGGCGCAATTTTCCTGGTACCGTAGGGAGGCATGCCGCCGATCCAGGCACCACCGTCTGCACCAGGAGTGGCGACCGGCCGCTGGGCCGCGCTCGGCCTGATCGCGGCGGCGCAGATCGGCGCGATGAGCACGTGGTTCAGCGCGGCGGCCGTCGCGCCGTCGCTCGCGAGGGACTGGGCCCTCTCGCCGTCGCAACTCGCGCTGCTCACCGTCGGCGTTCAGGTCGGATTCGTGGCCGGCGCGCTCGGACTGGCGGTGAGCGGGCTCGGCGATGTGCTGTCGGCGCGGACCGTCTTCGTCGCGGCCGCAACCGGCGCGGCGGTCGTGAACGGACTGCTGCCCGCAGCCGCGGGCCGGCTCGTCCCGGCCGTGTGTCTGCGCGTGGCCCTGGGGGCGCTCCTCGCCGGCGTGTACCCGACGGGGATGAAGCTCATGACGGGTTGGTTTCGCGAGGGCCGCGGCCTCGCAATCGGGACCCTCGTTGGGGCCTTGACGCTGGGATCGGCGCTGCCGCACCTGATCGCCGCCGGAGGAACGGCGGTCCTGCACTGGCAGGCGGTCATCGCGGCGACGAGCGGGGGCGCGGTCCTCTCCGCCGTCATCGTCGCGTTCTTCGTGCGGCTGGGACCGTTCGACGCGCCCGCCGCCGCGCTCGATCTGCAGTGGGCGTTTCGGGCGCTGCGCGATCCGGCGCTGCGGCTGGCCAACCTGGGCTACTTCGGCCACATGTGGGAGTTGTACGCGATGTGGACGTGGATCCCGGTGTTCCTGCTGGCCAGCTTTCAGGCCTCGGGATATGCGGGTGCGCCGGGGGACGTCCGCCGCGCGGCGAGCCTCGCGGCGTTCGCCGTGATCGGCTTCGGCGCCGGCGGCTGCATCGCCGGCGGGTTGGTGGCGGACCGCGTCGGCCGTACCGTCACGACCGCCGGCGCGATGGCGCTGAGCGGCGCCGCCGGGCTCGCCGCCGGGTTGCTGTTCGGTCGGGCGCCGGCCGTGGTCGTGGCTGTGGCGGTGGCGTGGGGGATCACGGTGATCGCCGATTCGGCCCAGTTCTCCGCCGCGATCAGCGAACTCGCCGATCCCCGCCGGGTCGGCAGCGCGCTGGCGCTGCAGACGTCGCTCGGATTCCTCTTGACCGCGGTCAGCATCCAGGTGCTCCCGTTCGTGCTCCGCGCCGGCGGATGGCGGCTCGCCTTCGCCGTGCTGAGCGTCGGGCCCGCCCTCGGCAGCCTCGCAATGATGCGGTTGCGCGCGCGGCCGGAAGCCGCGCGGCTCGCGGGCGGACGGCGCTGACGCCGGGGCGACCGGGGTATCGAGGTCCCGTTGTCGAAGTCGTGGCAGGCGCCGTTCCAGGCGCCGGAGGTGACCGGTGAACGTCGATATCAATGATCCCGGCCTGGCCCGCGCGGGCTGGGACCGCATCGCGTGGGCCGACGGGGAGATGCCGGTCCTCCGCGCCATCCGGGACCGGTTTGCGCGCGAGCGTCCGCTGGCCGGCGTGCGGATCGCGGCCTGCCTGCACGTCACCACCGAGACGGCGAACCTGATGCGCACGCTGCACGACGGCGGGGCGCAGGTGGCGCTGTGCGCCAGCAACCCGCTTTCGACCCAGGACGACGTCGCCGCGGCGCTCGTGGCCGAGTGGCATCTCCCCGTGTTCGCGCGGCGCGGAGAGGACCGCGATACCTACTACCGGCACATCAACCAGGCGCTGGATACGCGGCCGCACCTGACCATGGACGACGGGGCGGATCTCGTGTCTACGATCCACAACGCGCGCTCCGAGCTGCTCGGTGACGTTCGAGGCGGCAGTGAAGAGACGACGACCGGTGTCATCCGGCTGCGCAGCATGGCGACGGCCGGCGTCCTCAAGTACCCGATCGTCGCGGTGAACGACGCGCTGACGAAGCATCTCTTCGACAACCGGTACGGCACCGGTCAGTCGACCCTCGACGGGCTGCTGCGGGCGACGAACCTGCTCCTCGCCGGCCGGACGATCGCGGTCGCCGGGTACGGCAACTGCGGCCGCGGCCTCGCGCTCCGGGCGCGGGGCATGGGCGCGCAGGTCGTGGTGACCGAAGTCGACCCGGTGCGCGCCCTCGAGGCGCACATGGACGGACACCGGGTGCTGCCGATGCTCCAGGCGGTGCAGATCGCCGACGTTGTCATCACGGTGACCGGCAATACCTCGATCGTCCGCCGCGAGCACTTCGAGGCGATGAAGGACCGCGCCATCGTCGCGAACTCGGGGCATTTCGACGTCGAGCTCGACCTCGCCGCGCTCGCGGATCTCGCGGACTCCCGGCGGCCGGTCCGCCCGAACGTGGAAGAATTCCGGCTCGCGGACGGCCGCCGGATCTACGTGCTGGCCGAGGGCCGCCTCCTCAACCTGGCCGCGGCGGAAGGCCATCCTGCGGCCGTGATGGACATGAGTTTCGCCAACCAGGCGCTGGTGACGGAATATTTGGCCCGGCGGGGGGGGACGCTCGCCCCGGCCGTCTACGGCGTGCCGGACGAGATCGACCGGCAGGTCGCGACGCTCAAACTCGCCGCCTCGGGGGTGGCGATCGACACGCTGACGGCCGAACAGGCGCGGTATCTGGCCGGCTGGCAGGAGGGCACGTAGATGGGTCCCGACGGCGCCGCACCGGAGCGCGCGTCCCAGGCACCGCAGGAGACGGGGTCCGCGGCGCGATTCGCCGACCGCATGGCGCGGCTCGGCACCGAGACGGCGTTCGAAGTGCTCGCGCGGGCCCGCGCGCTCGAGGCCGCGGGACGGTCGGTCATTCATCTCGAGATCGGCGAGCCGGATTTCGATACGCCGGAGCACATCAAGGAGGCGGCGATCCGGGCGCTGCGCGACGGGTACACGCACTACACGCCCGCCGCGGGCCTCCTCGAAGCCCGCGAAGCCATCGCGGACGACGCCGCGCGCTCCCGGGGCATTCCCGTCCATCCGGATCAGGTCGTCATCACGCCGGGCGCCAAGCCGATCATGTTTTTCGCGATGCTGGCCCTGCTGAACCCCGGGGACGAGGTGATCTATCCGGATCCGGGATTTCCGATCTACGAGTCGGTCGCGCGGTTCCTGGAGGCGCGGCCGGTGCCGTGGGTGCTCCGCGAGGACCGCGAATTCCGCGCGGATCCCGAGGACCTGCGCGCGCTCGTGACGCCGCGGACGCGCCTCATTATCCTCAACTCGCCGCACAACCCGACGGCCGGGGTGCTCTCCAGCGCCGATTTCGAGGCGGTCGCCGCGATCGTCCGCGGCCGCCCGATCACCGTGCTCTCGGACGAGATCTACCGCCGCATTCTCTATGGAGAGCGGTTCGCGAGCTTCGCGTCGCTGCCGGGGATGGCCGAGCAGACCATCATCCTCGACGGGTTCAGCAAGACGTACGCGATGACCGGTTGGCGCATCGGCTACGGCATCGCGACTCCCGCCGTGGCGGCGCGCCTGGCGCAGTTGATGGTCAACTCCAACTCCTGCACGGCCGCGTTCACGCAGATGGCCGCGATCGCGGCCCTGCGCGGGCCCCAGGACTGTGTCGATCGGATGGTGGCGGAATTCCGGCGGCGCCGGGACGTGATCGTGGCGGGGCTGCGGGCGCTGCCGGGCGTGCGGTGTCTCGTGCCCGCGGGCGCGTTCTACGCGTTCCCGAACGTGCGGGCGATCGATCCCGACGCCGGGGCGCTGGCGGCGGCGCTGCTGAACGAGGCCGGCGTCGCCGTGCTGGCCGGGACGGCCTTCGGCGCGCACGGCCAGGGGTATCTGCGGCTGAGTTACGCCGCGTCGGTCGAGGCGATTACCGAAGCGCTGACGCGGATCCGGGTCGCGCTGGAGCGGTACCGGTCGGGCGCCCGGGTCTGATCCTTACGGCGCCGCCGGCGTCGCCCGTGGTGCGGGGACGTACGTGTAGGCGTCCACCGTCCGTCCGTCGCTGGTCTGCACCCGTACGATGACCCGCCGGTACTCGCGGCCTTCGTAGGCGTCGAGCGCGGCGAGCGCCTCCTGATCGACGGGGTCGAGCAGCCGGCCGTCCACGCTGGCACCGGCCAGCGGGTGCACGACCGGGTACCCGATCGAGGCGTCCAGCGTCCGGCAATACCCTTCCAGCACCGCGGGCTTCCACGGCAGAGGCCGTCCGAGCAGACGCTGCACCAGCGCGTCGTCCTGCAGCGTGCCATACACGAAGATGCCGGAGGGGGTCATGCGCGCGCGCGCCGGTACAGCCAGTCGCGAAGCGCGCCGAGCGCCGCGTCCCACCCGAGGCGGAACGCCTCCTGCGCGGCCTCGCGGGTCTCATCGGGAGCGCGGGACGGTAGTCCGCCGTCGCCCCGCCGCCCCGCCGCCGCGAGCCGGGCCTGCGCCGTGGCGGCGGCCTCTTCGAATCGCAGGTGGTCGAGCGCCACGCGCAGTTCTTCCGGTGCGATGCCGCGGCCGACTTCGACCGGCAGGTGCTCGAGCCGGTGCAGCAGCTCGAGGTGCCGCTGGCCGGTCTTGGCCTCCGCCGCTTCGAACGTCTCGCGGAGGCGATCGAGCGGATCCTTGACCGGCCGGTCGCGGTAGCCCTCGATGAAGAAGGCCGGCGGCTGGTTCACCGCCTGGCAGAGACGAAGAAACGTCTCGAACTTCGGGAGCGCTTTGCCGCGCTCCCAGTCGCCGACCGCGACCCCGCTGCGCAGGCCGAGGGCGTGCGCGAGCTGCGTCTGGCTCAGCCCCGCATCGCGCCGCGCGTCGTGGACGCGCCGGCCGAACGTCCGGCGGAGCTCGGCGGCGGCTCGTTTTTCCATGGCCCCATTATAACCAAAGAACCCAACCGCGGTCGCGTCGTCACCCCCGGCACGCTCGCTCAAGGGCGTCGCATCCTTCGCTCGCGCCGCAGGCCCAGAGGCGCGCCCATCGAGCTCGCGGCTTGCGGTCGCGGGTCAGAACAGCCGCTGCTGCAGCCGCGGACGCTCTGCGCGGCGCACCGCGTCGCGCGCCGCCTCGAACGTCATGCCCTGATCCGTCATGAGCCGGTGCACCAGTTTGCCGTCGTGTCCCGGCAGGAAGCGGGCGCCGGCGGCCGCGACGCGGTCACCGCACCCGCACAGGCAGAGTCCGCCGCGGCCGTTCAGCGCACCGCGCGCGGAGGGCGCACGACGGCGCCGGATCCACCGGCGCAGATCGTCCTCGGCCACGCGCCAGACCCGGCCGACGCGCAGCGCGGGCAGCTCCCCGCGCCGCAAGAGGCGCAGCACCACCGCGGGCGACACGCGCAACTCCGCGGCGACCTCCTGCGGGGTGAGAAATCGGGCCGGCATCGTGCGGTGTTTGTTGGCCTCCGGGACCCGGTCTCCTCCTCGCCGCGCGAGGAGGTCGTGTGCGTGACGCGAATGAGCGGGCATGTCGTACCGCCGCATCATCCAGACGGTGGACTGCCACGTCGGCGGGGAGCCACTGCGCATCGTCACCGGCGGGCTGCCGCCGCTGCCCGGCGAGACGATCCTCGCGCGGCGGCGCTATCTGCGCGACCATCTCGACCACGTCCGGCGATTTCTCATGTGGGAGCCGCGAGGCCACGCGGACATGTACGGCTGCGTGATGACGCCGCCGGTCTCCGCGGACGCGTTCTGCGGCGTGCTGTTCATGCACAACGAAGGCTACAGCACGATGTGCGGTCATGGGATCATCGGGCTGGTCACGGCGCTGGCGGCGACCGGGCTGCTCCCCCCGGCCGGCCCGGAGGTCTCGATCGCGCTCGATACGCCCGCCGGCCTCGTGCGGGCACGCGCGGCGATCGAGGAGGGCCGCGTCCGGGCGGTGACGGTGCGCAACGTGCCGAGCTTCGTGCTGGACCGGCGGACCGTGGCGGTCGACGGGCTCGGACGCGTCGCCGTGACCGTGGCGTACGGCGGGGCGTTCTACGCGCTGGTCGACGGGCCCGCCGCCGGCCTCGGTGACGAGCCGGGGGCCCTCGGCCGCCTGGTGGACGCCGCCGCGGCGATCAAGGCCGCGGTGCTGCGCGGCGCGGCCATCGTCCACCCGCTGGAGCCCGAGATCCAGGGACTCTACGGCGTCGTGACGGGATGGCCGCCCCGGCGCGCGGATGTCGATCAGACCAGTCTGACGGTGTTTGCCGACCGCGAGGTCGACCGCTCGCCGTGCGGCACCTGCACGTCCGCCGTCATGGCGGCGCGGTGGGCCGACGGGCGCCTGTCCGTCGGCGCGCCGTTCGTGAACGAAAGCCTGGTCGGCACCCGGTTCTCGGGGCGGCTCGTGGAGGACGCGCGCGTCGGCCCGCATCGTGCCGTGATCCCGGAAGTCACGGGGTCGGCCTCGATTACGGGCTTTCACACCTTCGTGCTCGAGCCCGACGATCCGCTGCCGGACGGCTTTTTGCTGCGGTAGGGCGCGGGCCGCGTGTCCGGCCTAGGGCGCGCCGGTCTCGCGCTGGTACGCGGACACGAGACGTGGGTTGGCGTTCGCGTGGGCGATGGCCTCGGCTCGAGCCGCGGGCGCCAGCGCGGCGGCTCCCTGTGTCACGGCGGTGAGGTAGTCGGCGTGGCTCGCGAAGCTCGTATCGGCCAATCCCCTGCTGGTGATCGCCGTCGTTCCGAAGTCTTTCGCGAGACCCACGATGTGAAACTGGAGGCGCGCGCCGAGATACGTGCCGAGGAACAGCAGCGTAATCTGCCGGCCGTCCGTGGTCATGAGAATGAGGCCGTGCTCGACGGCGCCGGCCGCGGTCTGGAGCGAGAATTCGCCTCCGCCCGCCCCCGCGCTCGCGCCGGGCCGGTAGGTGAACGCGCTCTTTTCGACCGGAAGGCCCCCGAGGGTGCCGCGGAGCAGCCCGGTATAGATCGCGCGGCGCTCGTAGCTTGCCGACAGCTCGAATCCCGTCAACACCGGCGGGATCTCGAACGCGTAGTATAGAGGATAGACAGGTGCCGCGCCCGCCCCGCCCGCCGCGATCAGGCAGAGCACCGCGGCCGCCAGGACCCGGCCGGTCCAACGCCGCGTCCGATCCTTGATCGGGGCCCGGAACGTGTGCATGAATATTCGAAATTCGCGTTGCCGCGTCCGCTCCCCTGTTGCATAATCAGCGGTGTGACCCTTGCCTGGGCGCGCGCCGCCGTCGCCGGACTCGCGCTGCTCGCCGTCGCGGCCTGCAGCCCGCGCACCGCCGAGCAGGCGCCGCCGCTGCCCTCGGTGCCGCATCCCGCCGCGGCGGGCCCCGCCGTCGCGGCCGTGCGGCGTGCGGGACGGCTTCGCGTGGCCGCCGATCTCTCCGTGCCGCCGATGGCGTTCCGGGACAGTTCGGGCCCGCGCGGCTTCGACGTCGATCTCGTCGGGCTGGTCGCCCAGGCACTCGGAGTGCGCGCGGAGATCACCGATACGCCGATCGGCGTACTGCGGGACAAGTTTCCGGCGGACGCGGACCTCGCCGTCGGCGGGTTGCCCACGGGCACGGTGCCGGGAGCGGCCTCGGCGCCGTACGCGGTCGCCTCGCCGACTATCGTCTGGGGTTCGCGCACCCGCGGTCACGATCTCGCGGCCCTGCGGGGCCGCCCGACCGCGGCGCCCGCCGGAAGCGCCGGTGAGCGCATCGCGCGGGACGCCGGCGTCACGTTGGTGTCCACGTATCTTCCCGAGCAGAGTCTCGCCGCCGTCGCGTCCGGCCGTGTCGACGCGGCGATCACCGATGGACCCGAGGGACTCGGGTTCGTGGCGGGCCGAACCGGACTGCGCGCCACCTCGACCGGCGTCCCGGCGACGCCGCTGGTCCTGGTCGTGCGCCCCGGCGCCGAGGATCTCGCGGACTACGTCTCGGCGGTGATTCAGGCGCTGCGGGCGGGCGGCGGGCTCGACCAACTCCGGCGGCGGTGGTCTCTGTAGAACGTCCGAAGGAGCGGCGGGGCCGCAGGGCGTAGAGAAGGGCAGATCGCAGCGACGGGCGGTGTACGTCCGGAGAGGCGGGTCCGCGTGGCGGGACAGGTGCGGGGGGAGACGCTCGCTCAGCGCGCCGAGGGCGTGATCCGTAAGGTGCGCGGCGTATCCGCCGTCCGGGTCGACTTGGCGCAGGGCGGCGTCATCGACCGCGTGCACGTCCTCGGCACGGCGGAACGAAGCCCGCGGGTCCTCGCCGGCGACGTGGTGGCGGCCCTGGCCGCGGAGCTGTCCGTGGAGATCGACCCGAGCCAGGTCCGGGTGGCGATGCGCCGTCCGGACGGGCAGAACGGCGGGCCGGCGCCGCAGCGGTCGCGGCTCAAGTTCGTCGGGATGACCGTGGCGACGCTGCGCTCGAGCGCCGAAGTGAAGGTACAGCTCGAGTATGAGGGGAGCGTCGTCGAAGGCGTGGCCGCCGGCCCGAACGCGGGCGGGCACCGCCTGCAGCTGATCGGGGCCGCGACCCTGCGGGCGGTGGAGGCCCACCTGGGCGCGCAGGGACTGTTCCTGCTGGAAACCGCGACCGTCGCGCCGCTGGGCGCGCGGCAGATCGCAATGGCGCTCGTCGCGTGGCTGGGTCCGGAGGAGGACGTCCTCACCGGGTCGTCGCTCGTCCGCGACGATCCACGGGATGCCGTCGTCCGCGCCGTCCTCGACGCCGTCAACCGGCCCGTCGCCTGGCTGAGCGCGCGCTGAGGTTCCGGCGGGGTAGAATTCCCTTCAGCTGATGTGGCGCCGTCAAACCGCCGCCAACCGCGCGCATCTCGTGCTGCTCGCCGCCGCTCTCGCGATGGCGACGGTGGGGGCTGCGCCGGCCATCTGGGACGCCCCGGCGGCGTGGGCCGGTGCGGCCGCCGGGGGACGATGGCGCGTCCCGGTCCTGATGTACCACATGGTCGACACCGACGCGCCGTCGCATGATCTGCTGACGCTGCACCTGACCGTGATGGCTCCCGCGTTCGAAGATCAGATCAAGCTGCTGCGCCACGCCGGATATCGACCGCTCAGCCTCGACGACGTGTGGGCGGCGGCGGGTGGACGCACCCCGCCCGCCCGCGGCGTGGTGCTCACGTTCGACGACGGGTACGAGGACAACTACCGCGTCGCGTTCCCGATCTTGAAGAAGTACGGCTGGACCGGGACGTTCTTCGTCGTCACCTCGACCATCGGCACGCGCGGTCACATGACCCCGGCACAGCTCGCGGAGATGGCGCGGGCCGGCATGGCGATCGAATCCCACGGGCAGCACCACATCGACTTCTCGCAGTTGTCGCTCGGCGCCGCGCGCACGGAACTGAGCCGGAGCAAGCAGATCATCGCCGGCTGGAGCGGCCGGCCGGTGGCGTTTTTCGCCTACCCGGCCGGGCGGTTCACGCCCGCGCTCGAGGGGCTTCTCGGAGATCTCGGGTATCACGGGGCCGTGACCGAGATTCCCGGGTTTGTGACGCCCGCAAGCCGCCCGTTTGCCCTCGAACGCGTGCGGGTCGACCACGACGACAGCCTGGCCTCGTTCGCCCGCAAGCTCGACATCCCGCTGCCGTAAGATGAGCAGCGGCGGGCGGGACTCACTCGCCTGCCGCCGTCGTTTGGCACGACGGCCGAGTTGCGCTCCGGCTTATAATAGTAGGCAGGCCCGTGCGTCCGCGCCTCAGCCGGCCCGGCCGGGCCAGAGGAGCCAGGCATGCTGAAGCTGTTTCAAAACCTGCTGGGTGATCAGAGCGAGCGGATCGTCAGGCGCCTCCGCGAAACGCTGGTTCCCCAGGTCAACGCGCTCGAGGACGATTTCGCCGGTCTCGATGCTGCGCGCCTCCGCGAGAAAATGGACGAGCTGCGCGAGCGGGCCAGGGGCGGAGAATCCCTCGAGGACCTGATGCCCGAGACGTTTGCCCTCGTGCGCGAGGCGGCCAAGCGGACGCTCGGCCAGCGGCACCACGACGTGCAGCTGATCGGCGGCGCCGTGTTGTTCAGCGGCAAGATCGCGGAGATGAAGACCGGCGAGGGCAAGACGCTCGTCGCCACGCTACCGCTGGTCCTGAACGCGCTGGAAGGCCGCGGCGGCCATCTCGTCACGCCGAACGACTACCTGTCGCGCATCGGCGCCGGCTGGATGGGCCCCATCTACCATCTGCTCGGACTGCAGGTCGGCGTGATCACCCATGAGTTCGGCGGGCTGTATGACCCGACGTTCACGGATCCGGCCCACGCCGACGAGCGGCTCCGGCACTTCCGTCCGGTGCCGCGCCGCGACGCGTATCGCGCGGACGTCACCTACGGGACCAACAACGAGTTCGGGTTCGACTACCTGCGCGACAACATGGTGCTGCGCCCCGACGACCTGGTCCAGCGGGAGCTCCACTACGCGATCGTCGACGAGGTGGACTTCATCCTGATCGACGAAGCCCGCACGCCCCTCATCATTTCCGGGCAGGTCGAGCAGTCCGTCGAGGCCTATTACCACTTCGCCAAACTGATCCCGCGGCTCGTCCCGGACCGCGACTACCACGTCGACGAGAAGCTCAAGGCCGCCACGCTGACGGAAGAGGGAACCGGGGCGGTGGAGCGGATGCTCGGGATCGACAACCTGACCGACCCGCAGCACATCGAGCTGATGCACCATGCGCAGCAGGCGTTGCGCGCCCATACGCTCTATCACAAGGACGTCGAGTACGTCGTCAAGGACGGCCAGGTGATCATCGTCGACGAGTTCACTGGCCGGCTGATGTTCGGCCGCCGGTACAGCGACGGGCTGCACCAGGCGATCGAGGCGAAGGAAGGCGTCAAGATCGAGAAGGAGAGTCAGACCCTCGCGACGATCACCTTTCAGAACTACTTTCGGATGTACGACCGGCTGGCCGGGATGACCGGCACGGCCAAGACGGAAGAGGCCGAGCTGACCCAGATCTACAACCTGCCCGTCGTCGCCATCCCCACGCACCGGCCGATGATCCGCGAGGACCAGCCCGACCTGGTGTACAAGCACGAGAAGGCGAAGTTCGCCGCGGTCGCCGACGAAATCGCCGAGTGGCATACGAAGGGCCGCCCGGTGCTCGTCGGGACACGCTCCATCGAGAAGAGCGAATCCCTGTCGGCCCTCCTGCGCCGGCGCGGCATCCCCCACCAGGTGTTGAACGCAAAGTATCACGAGAAGGAAGCCGAGATCATTTCCCAGGCGGGGCGGGCGGGCGCGGTGACGATCGCGACGAACATGGCGGGCCGCGGCGTCGACATCATCCTCGGCGGCAACCCGCCCGACGAGACCGACGGGGAGAAGGTGCGCGCGCACGGCGGGTTGCACATCGTGGGCACGGAGCGGCACGAGGCCCGGCGCATCGACAACCAGCTGCGCGGCCGGGCCGGGCGGCAGGGCGATGCCGGCTCGTCCCGCTTCTACGTCGCCCTCGACGACGAGCTGATGCGGCTCTTCGCCGGCGAGCGGATCGCCGGCATCATGGAACGCCTCGGTATCGAGGACGACGTGCCGATCGAGCACGGGCTCGTGACGAGGCAGATCGAGAACGCGCAGAAGAAGGTCGAGTCGTACCACTTCGACGTCCGCAAGCACGTGCTCGAATACGACGACGTGATGAACGTGCAGCGGAGGGTCATCTACGCCGAGCGCCGTAAAGTGCTGCTCGACGAGACGCTCCGCGACAACATCCTCGACTTCATCGAGCGGCTCGTGGGCGGCCTCGCCGACGCGGTCTGTTCCACGGAGATCCGGCCGGACGAGTGGGATCTCCCCGGCCTGCTCGATGACCTGCGGACGGCGATTCCCCTGCCGGCCGGGGTGACGCCGGAGTCGCTGCGGGGATTGTCGGCCGGCGAAGTCCGCGACCGGCTCGCGCGCGAGGCCCTGGCCGCCTACGAGGCCAAGGAGCAGTCGATCGGGGCGGAGACGATGCGGGAGTTGGAGCGGCTCATCCTGCTCCAGACGATGGACCGCAAGTGGATCGACCACCTCTATGCGATGGACGCCCTGCGGGAAGGCATCGGCCTGCGCGCATACGCACAGGTGAGCCCGCTCATCGAGTATCAGAAAGAGGGCTTCGCGCTGTTCGAGCAGATGAAGGACGAGATACAGGAGGAGACGATCAAGTTCCTCTACCTCGTCGAGGTGCGGCCCGCCGCGGTGCCCGTGCTCGCGACCGCCGGGCGGCGGGGCTACCGCGTGACCGCCGAATCGGGCGGATCGGCCACCGCGACCGCGGATCCCGCGACGGGGGCGGGCCGGCGCGGCCGGCCGGGCACGTCGCGCCCCGGGCAGGTGGCGGGTGACGGGCAGCGTGCCGGAGCGGTCGCCGCGCCGATCCGGGTGCCAAAGGTCGGCCGCAACGACCCCTGTCCCTGCGGCAGCGGGAAGAAGTACAAGAAGTGTCACGGGCTCGGTGAATGAGTCCGGCGACACGCCCGGAGCGCCGCCTACCCGCCGTTTCGCGAGCCCGCTAGCGGTCCGTAGGATTTCGGAAAGGGTCACGGCCCTCGCCGCGCGAGTCGGGAGCGCATGCGCCGCCGCCGTCGCGATCTCCGCGGCGGCGTTTGTGCTCGCCTTTCCCCCATACGATCTCGGGATCCTCGCCTGGGGCGCCCTCGTACCCCTCGTCGGCGCCGTCTGGGACCGCCCGCCGCGGCGGGCGTTCTGGATCGGCTACGCCTGGGGGCTGCTCGCCTTCGGCGGGGTGCTGTGGTGGCTCACGTGGTTCGGTGCCGTCGTCTGGTTGCTGGCCGCCGCGCTCCTGGCCCTGGCGCCGGCGATTGCCTTGAGCGCCGCGGCGTGGGCCGGCGGCGGCCATCGCGTTCGGACGGCGCTGTGGATTCCGGTGACCTGGACCGCCGTCGAGTTTCTGCGCGGGCGGGGGTCGCTCGGCATTCCATGGGCGCTGCTCGGGGAGACGCAGCACGCGGCCCTCGTCATTAGCCAGATCGCGTCGCTCGGCGGCGTCTACGGCCTGACGCTGCTGGTGGCGCTCGTCAACGCGGTCGGGTGGCTCGTGCTCGCACGGTCGGCGGGCGTCCTGCCCGTCGCCGTGACGGCGGCGGCGGTCGCCGCCGCCGGAGCCTACGGCAGCGCGGCCCTCGCCGTCCCGATTCCGGCGACCGCCGCCGTCGGCCTCGTCCAGCCAGCCTACCCGGTCCGGACGACGTGGAATCCCGCCCAGGCCGCGCGCGATCTGGCGGCGCTCGAGGCGCTAACGCATACGGCGGCCGCCCTGGCCCGCGGCCGGCCTGCCCCCGCCCGGGAGGCCGCGGCC